>JBGMRO010000702.1:0-2354 GCA_048061555.1 Thiohalomonadales bacterium
AAAAATGCATCTGACCCGATTCGCATCGCGGATGAAAATGAACAGCTCAAGCAACAGCTCGCGGAGGCTGAAGCCAAAACTGCAGAGCTGACCAAAGAAAATATTATTCTTGGTGATGAGAATATTAAGTCGTGGTTTTTAATTGGCGGTGCGGTTTCTATAGGCAGTTTGATTCTTGGTATTGTGTTAACCCGTATTCGCTGGAAGAAAAACGATCGTTGGGCATGATTGTCGTTTTTATGGATAGATATAATCGTTCGGGCTGCAAGGGCCCGAGTTTTATATGCGGTCTTTAAAAAATTAATTTTAGGGGGTGTTCATAAATCTGTGTCAATCCATTAAAATTAGAACCATCTAATTGGAGAGACACCATGACTCAACCTTTTGACTTCGAACAAGCCCTGAAAGATTTACAAGCTGGAAAAGATCTTGGCGGCAAAGACGGTATTCTCACACCGTTAATAAAACAATTAACAGAAGCCGCACTCAGCGCTGAATTAGAACAGCACCTTGAGCATAGCGAGCAACCTAACCGTAAGAATGGTAAGACGTCAAAGACCATTAAATCAACGCATGGGAATTTCAAACTCGACACTCCGCGTGACCGTGCAGGTAGTTTTGAGCCTCAGCTGATCAAGAAAAACCAAACGCAATTAACCGCTGAAATAGACCGTAAAGTTCTTTCGCTTTTTAGTTATGGAACGAGTTACCGTGATATTCAACAACATGTCGAAGACATGTACGGCATCCACGTTTCAACCGGTACCTTGAGCGCAATAACGGACAGCCTTATAAGCGAGCTGAAACAATGGCGTGAGCGGCCATTAGATAGCCATTACCCCATCGTTTGGATGGACGCTATTCATTATAAAGTAAAAGAAAATGGTCGTTATGGAAGTAAAGCGATTTATACCTTGCTGGGTTTAAACATGGAAGGTAAAAAAGAAATACTCGGCTTGTATACATCTGAAAATGAAGGGGCGACGCATTGGTTAAGCGTGCTCACTGAGTTGCAGAACAGAGGTGTCGAGGACATCCTTATCGCGTGTATTGATGGTCTTTCAGGCTTCCCTGAAGCGATTGAATCCGTGTTTCCAAAAACAGAAATACAGCTGTGCATTATTCACCAAATACGCAATTCACTTAAGTATGTGGCGTCAAAAAATCAAAAGGCATTCATGGCTGATTTAAAGTGCGTATATCGAGCTAGCACGCTCAGCGAAGCTGAAACAGCATTGGATGAACTGGAAGAGAAATGGGATGAGTTGTACCCGATTGTGATCCAATCATGGCGCAAAAAATGGGTTAATTTATCAGCTTATTTTAAATACCCTGAAGCGATACGCAAAGTCATCTACACAACCAACGCGGTAGAAGCCGTACATCGACAATTTAGAAAATTGACGAAAACTAAAGGCGCATTTCCCAATGAAAATAGCTTGTTAAAATTATTATATGCAGGCATATTAAATGCGACTAAAAACTGGACAATGCCAATTCATAATTGGAGCCAGGCATTATCCCAACTAGCCATTTATTTTGAAGGTCGTTTAGATCACGTACTGGATATTTAAATTTACCGTGACACAGAATTTTGAACGCTCTCTAGTAACGTTTATTTAGACTTTACCATTTGTTGTTTTAGTACTTCTCCAAATGTAACGCTCAAGTGATTTCTGCCAATCATCTATTATTATATAGGGTCTATTATATAGGGTCGGTGACAAATGATAGTTATTTACAATCATAAATGATTGCTGTTTGTCACCGACCCCTTTAGTTGTATGATGTCAAATATACGTAGTAGCAAAGTCAGAAGTATTGGACTTATAAAGTTCTATACCGTTTAAGATATAAATTCCGGCTGGATAGCAAGGTAGTCAAAATGAAAAATGGGGGTAGAGCACAACTATTTCTAATATTTAAGAGTATTGAGTTCTGATCCTGATGATTTGTATAGTGTGGCAACTGTGATGTGGCATGCATAAATATGCTAATTGTGTTTAAAATTACTCTTTTTATATTAGAATGCACAGAGTCAAAATTCGGAATAACAATTCAATTAGAATAAACAAGGAGATGTAAATGTTATCAGCTATAGAGCTTCAATTATTAAGAAAGAAATTAGGTGAATATGAAGGTGCAATATCTCATATGTATTTAGACTCTAAAGGCTTGGTTACAGTTGGCGTTGGATACTTAATTATTAATTTGACCGAAGCTCAAAAATTACCATTCACAACGCAGAAGGGTATGAAAGCGACAGCAGTAGAGATTAAAGCAGATTACGATGCTGTTAAAAAACAACCCGCAAATAGGTTGGCATCATTTTATAAACGATTTACTAAGTTACA
>JBGMRO010000703.1:0-2348 GCA_048061555.1 Thiohalomonadales bacterium
CAAGACCTCCATCCCTCTTCCGTGGAACAGAAAACGCTCTATGTTCAAATCGAATATCAACACCTTAGTGCCGATGCATCCCTGATCCTTGCGATAAAAACCCGGGGTTATAAACAAATTCTTCCACATTCCCTAGAGCGAAAAGCCATAGCGCTGGAAATACCACCCCGTGTTAATCTAAATAGATGGCTTGCCGATAAGCTCCACCTCAGAGGTGAGGCGACCCGGGTCTACCATGTTTCCGTTCGTGCAGAAGGGCCAACAAAAAACCCTATTAACCAACACATCTATGACGTAGTCGTTCATGAAGGTGGTGTGGACTGGGAATATGCACTAATGGCCGCGACCCATTCAACTTTCAAGGGCCGCAAAGGCAAGCTCGCGGTTATTCACGACCCTGAAGTCTATAAAGCCATTCAAAAGAGTTTTGACCTGGATACTTTTGTCTGGCTTGGGGGTTTCACGGTCAAGGATAAAATCAAATGGCTGGATGGCACGGCGGACGCCGGCAAGTGGCGCTCTGGAGTAAAGCGACATGCAAAGGTGAAAAACAAACAATATATCTATGCATATTTCTCTAAAGAAGGCCCTTTCATAAATGCTAGTGCCCCCAAATCCAGCCAGGATAAAAAGCCCTTTGGCTACGTCATTGACTACGGGAAATATAATAAATAACAAGCGAGTCTTCGATCAGGTTAATGATTTGAGGGATGCCCCTGGCGTTAATCGCGCTAGAGAGTTTTTAGGAACAAAAATGATTTGGATAACTCCTGTAGAGCAACTTTAGATCCAGTTACTAACTTCAGGGGAAATTTTGGTGCCAATGAATTTATATCCGCTACGCTAAACTTGGATTGGACCGAGCATTTTGTTGGGAGCTTCAGAGTGGATATTCAGCCGATAAACTCTGACCAGATTGAATTTATCGTAACTAATACTAGTAGTCTACAATCATTTCTTTATGGCAGAGGTCCAGCCTACCCACGAAGCACTGTGCGCTTTGGGGGCAACATGGGGCAAGTATTCAAATGGACTGAGAATGTAAAGTAGCAGTCATGGTAAAAAAAGCATTCTATATTTTTCTATTATTTGTTTTGATTGCTTGCGGAGATATTGTAGGTAACAAAATCACATTAAACGAACGTTATTTCATTGAGGCAATAGATGATGACAAAAACAGATCGTTGTACTACTCACTTAAAGGTGGTGGCGGAATAGGCAGAGTCAATAATGGTGTTATTGCGGTTGGTTTGAACGATACACATATTATTATTAAGCAGCGCTACGAGAATGCAGATAGGTATTATATATTAGACATGACGAAGGACAGAGGTATAGCGGAGCCTGATGACAGTGTGTATGGCCCTTACAACATCGATCAATTTGCTGACGCTAGAAACGATCTTAATGTAGAGGATGCTCTTACCTTTAGTCGCACGTTTTGAATAGTGTTCGCAGGGTAATCCCCCCATTAATAACGGTGGCAGATTCAACCGGTCAGGCAGGGCGACACCGCGATATGATCAGCATCAATACCGTTAGATAGCAACAGGCGCTTTAATAACACACAATCCACAACGGAAAGGAAACCACCACCATGCTCATACTCACCCGCCGTGTCGGCGAAACTCTCATGATCGGTGAAGACATCCAGGTCACGGTACTACGTCACGTCGCTTGCAAGCAAGCACCGTCGCGCCAGCAAACAACGCTGTCACTCAAGTCTGCAGGCGGCAAGCGCCGCGCCAGGCTAGCGCAGCGGGTACTGACAGGACAGTGGCTTCGTTCATCGACGGTGGAAGGGTCTTGTGTGTGGCCAGCTACGCTCGCAACACTGCCCCGGTTCTAACCGCCAAGGACAGAAAGGCAAAAAACGCCTTACTGTCCTTGGCTATCACCCCGCAACCCCCTCAAGGGGGCTTAGGGGCGGAGCCAATGAACATAACGCGGCATTATGCGCATATATTTCAAATAACCTTGTGCCCTATTTCACGAGCGACATTACGAATCACTGTACGCAATGTCTGCTAGCGCCCGGTGGAAACTGGGTACGCCTTACCTGGCTCCGGATCTTGGCACAGATCGCCGTTTAGCTTAAAGCAATGCGCCATGGAAAACGCCAACCACGGAATTTCTGAATGTCGACAGCGCCCAAATTGGATATCGATTTACTCTCAAGAGCATATTATTGATATTTGTCTGCTCTTAAGAGCATTTTTATCTTGCAAAAGTCTAATGGTACGGATATGCTCTTAAGAGCTTGTTAACCTACTTACACAGCTCTTGAGGGATTAATGTCCGCGCGTAACCCACTTCTGGCCGCACCGCCCTATCCGGTCGAAAAGGCC
>JBGMRO010000704.1:0-2344 GCA_048061555.1 Thiohalomonadales bacterium
GGTTTTGCGGTTGTTGCCTATGAAGTCAGGCATTTGGCTAATCGAACCCAGCAATCCACCCAAGATATTAAAAAAATGATTGATAATCTACAGACGGGTTCAGGTGATGCTGCGAAAATAATGCAGACTGAGGTGCAGAAAGTTAAACCACAGGGCAAATCTTCCGCAAAATTTACTCAAACCCTGTCGGTCAATCCAGATACTCATGAGTTGCCCAACGAATCTATCTCGAAAACTGATACGCAATCCACAAGGAAGAATGTGGTGGACAATCGTGTTCGTAATCACGTCAATAAGGTAAATAGCGTCGCTGCCACGCAAATGGCTAATACTTCCGGCATAGAAATTAAGGCGTTAGTTAGCCAATTAGCGAACGAAGTCTCTAAGTTCAAGCGTTAAAACCCTCATACAAGACAGTTTGTAGAAGCACGTGGGTTAGTTCGAATTCTACTTCTGGTAGGTTCCTCTCGGCGCGTATCTGATACATGCTTATTGCCATTTCCGGTGATTTGATGTCGTGCGGGCATTTGCAAGTCGCTAAATAGGCAAAATTCGCGCCGATTTGCAATCTCTCTTATTAAGCATTTCTATTATTGTGATTAGTTGCTATTATAATTAGCAATAATCTATAAACTATAAGGCAACTCTATGGCCGATCGCAGACTCTCAGTATTTTTTAGCGTAGCTCGATTGTTGAGCTTTACCAAAGCCGCAGAAAGTTTGCACATGACTCAGCCTGCCGTGACCTTCCAAGTCAGACAATTAGAAGAGTATTTTAATACCCGTCTTTTCGATCGCACACACAATCGAATTAGTCTTACCGAGGCGGGAGAAAAAGTCTATGAATATGCAGAACGTATTTTCCAGCTGTATCACGAGATGGAAAATTCCGTTAGAGAATTGACCGGAGAAATCAGCGGTATATTGATTCTCGGTGCCAGTACCACGATCGCTGAGTACATGTTGCCAGCGTTGCTCGGGGACTTCAAGAATAAATATCCTGAGGTCAATATCCGACTCAAGGTCTCAAATACCGACGGTATTGTTTCTATGGTAGAGCACAATGTCATTGATTTAGGTGTCGTCGAGGCCCCTGTAGCCAATAAAAATTTAGCCGTAGACAAATGTCGTACTGACCAACTCGTGGCAATTATGCCAAATGGTCACCCGTTATCGAATCAGGAGAAAGTCGGATTACATCAAATTACCGATTTCCCATATATTTGTCGGGAAGAAGGCAGTGGTACACGTGAGGTTATCTTGGATTACTTACAAGCTGCCGGAGTAGAAAGTAACGAGTTGAATATAATTATGGAGTTAGGTAGCTTGGAAGCGCTCAAAGGTGCTGTCGAGGCAGGTATCGGCATTAGTATCGTATCTGAAGCGACGCTGGCGAAAGAAATCAAATTAGAAACCCTGAGTGTTCGACCGCTCGACCCACCACTACACAGACCGTTTTCCTTCGTACATCAGAAACATAAATTTCGCCAACGGGCAATGGAAGAATTATTGGATTTTGCTCGCAATTACTGTGCAGAACACCAAGAATAGAGAGTGACAAGTCCGTCATTCCCTCACGTCGGTGATTTTCTAACTTCTCTCTACCCATGGTGTCACCGATCGGACTTCTTTCTTAGTGGCGATAACTATCCAAAACGTTTATCCTAACACATCAGTTGGATTACAAAAGTCCATGCAAGCTCTTGATGCACCTAGCAAACCTAAAGGTATGCGGAAGCTTTACATGTCCTTTTTTTGTGCCCAAGCGATAAATCTAGGATGATAGGTTTTGGGAATGCCTGTGAAAAAAAAGAAACCGCAAATTGTCGATATATATAATACCTTAAATAATCACGGGCAAGCACAGTTGCTGAGCTATGCTGAATATTTATACTCGCGAGATGAAAATCGCAACGTCGAAGAAGAGTCTATACAAACTCCGAAAAAGGTAGACGTGCCAGAGAACGAGTCGGTAGTGGCCGCCATTCGGCGATTATCGGATAGCTATTACATGTTAAAGCGATCTACATTATTGAATACCAGTTCCATGTTAATGGCTCAACATGTCATGCAGGGTAGGACGGCTATCGATGTGATTAAGGACCTAGAGGGATGTTTTGCGAAGGAATATTCGCAATACTGCGAAAAAATGGGCATTGCAACAAAAGTTGATGAGTCAAAAAATAGTGATACGAATGATAAGTTATTGCGGCAAGGTAGTACAGAGCATACTCAAGACAAGAAAAACGAATAAACGCAAGGACTGGCGATGTTAAGTCTTATACAAGCATGGTACCAACGTAATTTTTCTGATCCTCAAGCGGTCAACCTATTACTGTTCTTA
>JBGMRO010000705.1:0-2343 GCA_048061555.1 Thiohalomonadales bacterium
ATACCACCGTTCGATGATGGTGTCTGTAAATGTCCTACTTATTTTCCTATTTTATACTATTTTACTTGAATTGTATCACGTCAAAGAAGTAGGCTTGCGGTAGTTCAAAATTGGTGAAAAAATATTATTGAATAAACACAATCTTGCCAGATTTATCGATCGGTTGGAAAACAAACTCCTGGTTAAACGTTATACCAGCGCGGAACATGGTCTAGGCAATCGAATCATTATTAATACCGCGGGTATTAGGCTTTTACTTCAAGTTTGGCCGGTATATAGTGCTGCGATTCAAACAATTTTTGCTGAAAAGTTGTATGCTTCACAACTTCAATAGAGTTACAACGTATTTTTAGTACTATTATCGATCAATAAATATTACCGTATCAAAAGGATGAAAAAATCACCATTATTATTATGTGACGAAATTATCGGCAGCAGTCCGTATTTATTAGTAAAAATTATAAAAAATTGCCAACTCAGTGACGCATTGGCGCATAATGGATTAGTAGAAACAATAAAATTCCTGGACTTGATAGCGTTATTAAACCAACAATTGACACCAAGTATTATCGTCGACAAAATATGGCACGAATTCATATTGTTCACACGAATATATACAACGATGTGTGCAGAACGTTACGATCGATATATTCATCATAATCCTGGTGGTTCCGATGTGCTAAACGAGAGCAACTACAAGGCGACGATTCAATACTATACAGCTGAATACGGTATACCCGATCCAGAATTTTGGGGCCGTCTGCCTGATGATTACGATGGTAATTGTGGTTCTTGCAGCAGTGAAACCATCTGATTATGTAAGGAGTGCAGAGTGTATTTTTCAAAAAATATTAATATAATGCCTGATGTCTCAGTGATTACCCTGCGGCAACCCCCAAGTCATGCTTTTGGCAAAATGCTTCATGTGCTCTCAGCGGGATTGACATCAAAAGAGGAAAAGAAGTTAGCATTCACCGCTATGTCGGTATTACAAGCTATTAATCGTGCATTTCGAACAGTGGGAATTACTAATATCGTACGTCTTGCGATAGATGAGAACGATGTGTATTTGGATGAATATGGTAGGGAAGACGATATGCCCGAAACCATGGATCGTTTACTAGCAAATACAAATATTAACACAAATGCGCAAATATTCGACGATTTATGCCTCATTGTAGAACATCGTGTAGATGGACTCGTATTTATTATCGAAACCATCGTCTCTCGATCCCCCGGACAAAATCAATTTCCAATTATGCTTACCATTAATGGTCTTATCGATGAATTCACTATCGGCTCGGCCGGCTCGGCCAAACTCGTCAAAAAAAGGTTGGCATCAATATTTGAGTCAAATGAAAAATACGACGCCTTGGTAATGGCTAAATTTCAGATGTTTACGGCTTTCAGCACTAATCTTGAACGTACGCTAAAGAAAATTATTAATGTAAAAGAAATATCGACAGCGCAAAGCCAAAGAATAGTGCGGCGGACATCGAAGGCGCATTTTGCAGCACGATCTCATGAACATGCTGCGTTAGTGCATCAAGGTTACTATAGTTATGATGATAATAGTTTCTACACCTGGTTATGGTTGGATTTCTGCTTTGAACATGATACCTATATACGTTCTACCGAAGTCGTAACGGATGATCAAATGTTACTTTTAGATGTGGGTAGTGAGGGTAAGTATGCCTCACAATTTCTAATTGATAAGGGGTTGAATGATGATGCTACTATTCAAACCGAATCCTCCGAAAATCGTCAAGAGGAAAATTCTAATTTGACTAGTATGGCGGTAGGCGTCGCGGGCGCAGTTATCACTACTGAGGTAATGGCAGAGTCACTAAATAAGGAAACTACAGAATCGCCCTGGTGGTCCGGGTTTTTTGGGGATAGTGGAAATTCCGTTGATAGCAGTGACACGAGTGGTTGTAGCAGCTGTGGTGGTGGAGATTAATTTGCGACAATAAGCATCACATAACGGTAGGAAATTGAAACGATTTCTAGAGAATAATATTGGACACCCAGTGCGCCAAGCGAAGCTGGCTACAAATAAACGGTGAAAGTCCGTTACTCGGTAAGGGTTAGCGACCCACTGAGACTCCGAGTCATGGGCCGTTGTCCGTAAGGACAAGGGTTACGTGGGTGAGGGGGAAGACACTGTAAATCAGGGTTTTACGGCGACTAGTTTAACTTGTCACCAAATAGATATTTGACTAAAAGTAGATTTTTTCTTCGATAAGGGTGCGGAAATTTATGGTTGTCCAACAATTCTTTCGAGTTACGGCTGTATGTATGGCGGAATAGAGCCTTTCTTGTCTGATCTTATAGCGCGTCTCG
>JBGMRO010000706.1:0-2342 GCA_048061555.1 Thiohalomonadales bacterium
TGGCCTTCATAATATAAAAAATCTGACTGCTATTAAATCAACAAAATGTTACAAGCATATTGTGGTTTCAATTTTTGTCACTTTAAAAAAGGTGCCGTGAAAAAGGTGTCTTTTTAATCCGGCACCTTTTTACGCTCAACACAGAAAAAAGTTTTTCAATTAGTTAATAACAACATCATAAGGTTTAAGAGAATAACCATCGGTTCATAAAAACTAGAATAGTCCATGTTGGATTAGGAATATATTTTGAATTTATCACTCGCTAGTCGATAGAATAGTCACGATTCTCACTCACTAAAACTTTCAGTTTTGAGGTGATTTAATTATTTGGTAAGCCCTGCTTATCAAAAAAAGCCCTATTTCGTTTCTTGGCAGCTCTGACAATCTGATTAAAAGTAATTACTTCTATGTATAAAAATTAGGGTTTCATAGGAATGTCAGTATGTTAAGCGCTAAGTTATTCATTACAAAGTATTTTTATAAGCGGGAAATGGATTCCATTCTTAAAATTTTTTAACCGTCCAGGTACCGATCTTCCGTCTCTAACGCAAACATCTCATGGACTTTATGTAAAAGGGCGTTTATTCTTTACATAGAAGGTTGTCAAAATGAATACTAGGAAATTTATCAAATTTCTATTTGTCGCGTTACTCACACTTTTCATTACAGGCTGTGGAGGTGGTGGTGGCGGGGGTTCAAATTCGGGTCCAGACGCGGATATTTTGCCCTTAAAACTTCCATTTAATTATACGATCGGCGATCGTTACCTTGAAGTTCCCACCAGCGGGGGCACAGTTTATTTCAATATCGCGCCTTTTGCGACGCATGTACCTCCGTTCACCGGTCATATGTATGGCGATGCCAAGATAAATCTGCTCGGACTTTTTGTTCAGGATATCAAGGATCTCTCCGAACTTCCCGGCAGTGGTGGAAATGACGATGGTCTTTGTGACCCCGGTGAGTCTTGCGGGTATTGGGGGGAGTTAGATGGTGCGGGGATCAGAGCTAAAACCCCGGCATACATTGCCCCCGCTGATGCTATGGTGACACGCGTTGTCGTGTCCGGTTCAATCGAGACCGGGCTCGAATGGTTGGTTGGTTTAAAATATAACAATCGTTTCCAATCACAACTCGGGGAAATAGCGACGATTAGTGCCGGACTGCGCGACAAGATATTTGCCGCCACTGGCATCGACACAGATGCATACTCTGGCCCGCCAGGCGAACTGTTTTCTAATGGCACAATCCCTGTATCCAAAGGTGAAGTTTTAGCAATGCCGAATGTTCTTGCGAATGAGATTCCAGATTACCCCGGTTACTTCCGCGGCCCAGTGGGTGGCATACCTTCGTCGATAATGGAGTTTAATCAATATGACGATCTGGAGAGTAGTTATTGGGTCTGTGCATACGATTTGATGTCGGCGGCGGATAAAACCGCAATACAACGGGCGATGGAAAATGATATGAACGACCCACAGTCACCCCGCTATGCGTCTATCATGTCTAGTCGCTGGGTCTGGTCTGCCGAGGGTGCCATTTGCCCTGTATATGCAATCGGAGACCTGGGTGATTACAGCAGTATCCATTCGCGCACGGGAGGCTGGTCAGAACGCCCGGAAGACGGGGCAATATTTGATGAATGGCTTGCGATTGTTCGCATCGAAAAATCCAGCCTGGCCTATAGTGCGAATAATTATTCTTCAGCAGCGGTCAACTATGTGATCACTCGCGCACCTGTTCCGGATGGCAGCACGTTGGATTGGTTAATGCCTGATGGCGCAACTGTAAACCGGTTTTTTGCTGCAGGTGAGGTGTTGGAAGAGACCGCTAATTCGCTCTTGATCAAGTGGCGTGATATAGGCTGGACTGGCCCGGCCTATCAAAGGGTGGCTTTTGCGTTGGACAGCCGCGGTTTGAAAGTGAAGTGGGGCGAGTTTGCAGCTGATGCACTGAGTACAATTCAACCGGTACTGTTAGCCACTGAGGCATGTAACGGCAATGAAATAACCTGCTACGATCACACGGCCCGCTAAAGCGTTTCTATGGCCAGCCGCAATAGGGGACCCCACGTGCTCCTAGCCTGGTGCATAACCATTAGTCATCGAATTGCAGTGGGAACGCAACAGGGGCAAAAGGCCTTTACCTTGCAAACCCTGCCACCGAGTGACAATGAAAGTAATGACCCGGGTTTAGGTAGGTAGGTGCGACGCTGGCCGGTGGAAAGCTGAAGGCCGGCATTCATTCCATCGCCTGCGGACCGCGAAAATCAACCAGCAGGTGTGAATCGACGGTCTTTATCAGGTGACGGACAAACAACATCAGCAACAACGAGATGGCCACCA
>JBGMRO010000707.1:0-2339 GCA_048061555.1 Thiohalomonadales bacterium
TAATGCATCCATGCATTCGCAACATAAGGCCATCCATGGCCAAAAGGCGTACCGATTTTTTAAAGCGCAGCATATTAGTGTTTCTTAATTTGTGTCTGTTTGCAAATTTAGAAAGACTTATCTTAAGATACCAATATGTGAGCATTTAAAAAATCGGCACAACGAAGATATTGGTGAAATAGACCGTTTGTGGATGGGCACTAACTAGTGTGAGTTTACCTTTCTACTGAATAATTAAAGTTAAATAAGTCATCGAGTAACAAAAGGTTGAAGGCGGCGATGAAGCCTTAGAGGGGGGCTGGATGAGTAGTTACAGTAAAAACACGATATAAACCTAAAATGTAGAATAAAATTGCCGATATAGGTCTTAGGATAGGAAAAAATAGCTTAGAAAACTTCTAAAAATTGACACCAATCTAATGGCGAGCATGGTAGGATACAGGAAGCTGTGACGTACCAATGTTATATTGTTAGTGAAATGTGGTGGGTTTTATACCCGGTTTGTTAATAAAACCATATATAATGCATTGAGTTCATTAAAGAAAATTGAATTATGAGCAGTCAGCAAGCGATTCAGCAAGAAACAAATTCCGGTTACACGATCATGGTTGTCGATGACAATGAGATGAATCGTGATATGTTATCCCGTCGCCTAACGCCAATGGGTTACGACATTATTTTAGCTTGTGACGGTGAAGAAGCGCTCCACCAATTGCGTCAAATACCCTGTGATCTCGTCTTGTTGGATATCATGATGCCGAAGAAGGACGGTTTCGAAGTGCTAGCTGAACTAAAGTCCGATAATAAACTTACATTTATTCCGGTTATTATGATTACTGCCTTAGATGACTCTAGTAGCGCGGCTCGCTGCATTAACATGGGCGCCGAGGATTACCTTACCAAACCATTTGACCCTACATTATTACGCGCCCGAGTTGAAGCGAGTCTGGAGCGCAAACGTCTACACGACAAGGAATCGCACTATCGTTCAGAAATTGAAAGATATAATAATGAATTGGAAGAAAGAGTTCGGCAACAAGTCGACGCCTTAACATCTGCGCAATTAGGTGCAATCTTCGCGATGTCAAAGTTGGCCGAGTCACGAGATCCTGAGACGGGAGAGCACCTCGAGAGAATGCGTGAATATTGTAAGCTGTTGTCGCAGCGATTGGCTAAATTACCAAAATATACACATATTATTAATGCGGACTTCGTCTCTAATATCTACGCGGCTAGCCCATTACACGATATTGGAAAAGTGGGTATCGACGATGCGGTATTGCTTAAACCGGGGAAATTCATTGAAGCAGAATGGCTGATCATGAAGACCCATCCGATCATTGGTGCAGAGACATTACGTGAGGTAGACAAGCAACACCCTGGTAATGCCTTGATACAAATGGGAATACAAATCGCTGAGAGTCACCATGAGAAATGGGACGGGAGCGGTTATCCCTATGGCCTAGCGGGAGTTGATATCCCCTTGGTGGGGAGAATTCTCGCCCTGGGTGATGTCTATGACGCACTCACATCAAAACGCTGTTATAAGGGGGCGTTTAGTCATGAAAAGAGTCGAGATATTGTCACCCAAGGACGAGGTGTACACTTTGACCCCGACGTAGTTGATGCGTTTTATGATTCAGAAAAAGAATTTATGCGGGTTAGAGAGTTCTATCAAGACACAGAATAGTCGTTTAGCGCCGTTTGGTACAAATGCTGCTTGTCTTAGCGAGTAACTTCATTGCGTAGTAATTTTGGTATCTAATAGTCAATTTGTTGAAGATGGCTAATTGGGCCAGACGTTTTCAAATTTTTGTCGGAATAGTAGATTCGCGCTACTGGCAAGCAAAAAAAGTAGGAGTCAAAATGCCAAAAGTATTGTTGGTCGAAGACAATGAGATGAATCGCGATATGTTGTCGAGACGCTTGGAACGTAAGGGCTTTGATGTTGTCTTTGCCATGGACGGTCAAGCTGCGGTGCTTATGGCAGAGAGGGAACATCCCGACCTTATCCTGATGGATATGAGTTTGCCCGTCATGGATGGTTGGGAAGCAACACGACAAATCAAAGCGAGCGATGGTTTGAAGGTCATTCCGATTATTGCCTTGACTGCTCACGCCATGTCTGGCGACAGGGAAAAAGCCCTGGAAGCAGGCTGTGAGGAATACGATACAAAGCCTGTAGATTTTCCTCGACTACTCGAAAAAATGCAGGGGTTACTAGGTAGTTAAGGTTTCTTATGTTATATATACCCAAAGCGTCTTAGATTTAGGGTTTATAGCACGCCCTATTCATTCCCTGACTGCGTTGAAATTCCTCGCAATAGGCCGACTATTAC
>JBGMRO010000708.1:0-2339 GCA_048061555.1 Thiohalomonadales bacterium
GGGCACAGGGATCGAATAGGCGCTAGCGTGAAAAAGCAGTAAGTTCGCCGATATGGCGCAGGAAAACAATAGTTTTAGAGTATTCATGTGACTGTATTTATAGCCCGTTAAACGTCGCCAGGATCTGTTATGTCTGTCGGTACATTACATGCTATGTAATATTGAGTATACATTAACGTAGCAATGTTACCCAAGGTGGTCGGTATTTGTAAACACGAACTTGGTAACCACCATGATTATATCATATTGGCACAATGAGAATATCACTTGGCGCTAATTGAATAATCGTTATCGTAGTCTGCATGTAACATTTAACCGTCTGATCGATTTGGGAGGTGGTTATGGACGGGAGTTATGGACATTCAAATTCTATTTTACGCAAACCGGTGTCGTTTGTAAATTTCGGCATGCATTCCCGTGACAATAAAAAATTTACCATTAAGCCGGGCTTAGACGATCACGGCGTGTATTTTTTTCGCGAAGGAGTTGCCACGAATGATCACATAATTGATACGGGACTTGGCGACTTATCCGATTTTACATTGTCGAAAAATGCCAGCTGTCAGCATGGCGTCTCAGGCGCTACGATAGCGAGTCTGAAGCTTGCCCTGAATTCTAGTCAAGTTAAATATGTAAAAATAGATATGAGGTCGTCTCAAGTTTCGGTCGCAAACGGATCGAGCGGACCATTTGCGAAAACGGTTCGCGGTACGATTAGTCAGTATCTTGAGCTATCGGAACCGGGTGGCTGGATGAAACAACCGATCGCGGTGCGTTATGGTGAAGAATGTAGTCTATTGCTGCCACACCCGCTACCAAAGATTTCGATAACCATCGAAGGTTTAGGTACGGTGGTATTTTTACGGTGCTCTAATGAAAATTTAACTGCATAGAAACTTTTATTGGGTAGGGATCGCGCATAAAAATAGGGAAATAAAAAATATTTCAGAAGGCGTAATTTCCTTATCAAAAATAGAGTTCGTTCATCAAAGAGAAAAATTAAATCGATTTTGGTGGGAATTTTAGAGGAGTACGCTAACTTATAGCCTAATCAGAGCCATGTTGTTTGATGTATAGACCAACTTATCACTCTTTTGTACGTCGTTGATATCGACGATACGATAAACTTGAGTTTGCTTTACTTCTGAGCTATGCATTTCAGCTTTTTGTTTTAGGCTGATATAACGCGTGAGTGCTGAGCCAGCATAATATTCATCTGTCGCCGGATGTTTGCTTTTGTAGAGAGCCGCATCAATGCTTATATGGCCGTCCTTACCCGCATCACTTTTCAGTTTATTATAGACAATATCCATATTGATGAAGCTAGGTATAAAGTAATTACCCGAGTCAATTTGACCCGCTTGATAGTGAAAAAAAGAAAATAGCAAATAGACATTGAATGTGCAAATAATGGCTATGTTCGATATGAAAAATTTCTTCTTTTTACCGTACTTTAGTGCCTGCATATACATTGCTGGCAGTAGAAAAATTAGCGGGAAAATAATAATGACGTAACGACTTCCATAATTATGTCGAGTCAGTAAAAAAAGTAGTGGAGGCACAAATAAAATGATGCCAATAAACATTATCTCAGGTGAATTTTTATATGCCTGTTTGGTTGGCAGGTAAAACTTACCGAGTGCGCATACATAGTCCCAAAATATTTTTCTCATAAAAAAAACGCTATTGACAATCGACACTACAAAAAATATCAGCATTATTATAAATGATCCGAAATAAAGGTCGCCGTAGCGGTATAGATTTGTAATGTCATCACCTGTCCAGCGACCACTCTGGCTAGATAATACACCAAGTGGCGCGGTGATTATTTTGAAGACACCAAAAGACGAAGGGCTGCCACCAGACAAAACAGCGCGTGTATTTTCCCAATTATTATTGATTTCTCCGAGTATGTAGGGTAGATAGACTGCAATACCGGCAATAATGCCCAAGCTTAGCCAGGTAGTGTTTATGCGGGTAGGACTTAAATACAGAATTAGCAAGATCGCCGGATAGTAGAAAAGTGAAATCATATGAAACTGCGGAATAATCGCGGCAATTAGACAAACCCAAAAGATTGAGGATGAATTATCAACCTTGGTCACCTGCCACAACGACAAAAACAGTAAGCTGCCAAAAAATGCCATTGGAATAGGGTTCCAAAATCCAAAGGAATAATAAACTGGCCATGGCGCTACCGCGTAAAATATGGCGGTGAATAAGGCATATTTTGGCGTCATAAAATTTAGCGCCAATCTATAGATAAGATAAATAACGAAGGTATTGAGCAGGACGGTATAAAAAAGCGTACCGGCCATAGTATTGTTACCTAATTTATA
>JBGMRO010000709.1:0-2336 GCA_048061555.1 Thiohalomonadales bacterium
TAGTGTTGTGCTTGAGCCGTTGAAATTTAAACAAGGCAGATATCAGGGGCAGCGACCGAGCCTAACAACAACATACTCGTGCCGAGATAAATCCAAAGTCTTGGGAGGAAATTTATTTCCGAAATTGATTAGTGTTACCCAGCAGGTGCGTAGAACCAAATAAGGTTTTATTTAGTCCTGCCAAGCTAACGTTTAGCCAACAGGTAAGTAGTGAAGCCCGGGTGCGATCTTGGTAACAAGGTGTGCGGAGCAAGGGTGGAACGAGCGTATAGGCTCCTAGTTGAGCCCCGAAATATTGTATAGTTGTGGTCATATGATAAGTCGTTTTTATTTTAAAAAAAAGCGGTGAAAGCAGACGATTTGTATGTATCGGAATGCAGCAGTCTCAAATGCGATAATGGCAAGTATTTGCGACACCACCGGGGTCTGAGAACAGGGCATGTAGGTACAGGGGTAACTTGGGAACTCGGGAGATCCGTCGTGTCCGAGCGCGACATAAACCGGTAGTCGGTCGCATCGGTTAATAAAAAGCACCAGGCATTATTTGTTGCTTACTGATAAATAATGAGTCAGAAAAATAAAGTCTGAAACACAAAATCCAGTAAGCGCGACTCGGTATTGGGTGAAGATAGCGAAAGTGAATGAACCCAAGATGCATTGACGGAAGTCTTAGCGGATCATAGTACCGGTGACTAGTAACGATTGTTCACTCTGTTATTAGTTGAGAAGGTGGGGAACGATTACCCGAAGGACCCACTGTAGGGAAGGTGAAGTCGGGCATGACACATTGATGAATGGAAAGAGAGGAGATACCTTGGGATCACAAACTGTCTCAACAAAACTTCATCAATTAAGCGAACAAGCGCGTGAACACCCTACTTGGGTGTTCACGACATTACACCACTTGATTGATGTTGACTTTTTATTGGAAGCCTATCGCCAAACGCGAAAAGATGCGGCGGCGGGTGTGGATGGTGTGACAGCAAAAGATTATGCAGTCAACCTTGAAACAAACCTTGAAAATCTTTACCAGCGTTATAAAACGGGGTGCTATCAGGCACCACCGGTTAAACGTGTGTGGATAGAAAAGGACGATAAAAGTCAGCGTCCCATTGGAATCCCGGCATTTGAAGATAAAATACTGCAACGTGCCATCGCCATGCTACTGGGTGCCATCTACGAAATTGATTTTCACGATTTCTCTTATGGGTTCCGGCCAAAGCGAGGTGCGCACGGCGCGTTAAAATTGATTCGGGATGCCTGTTACCAAACGCAGGTGAGTACAATAATCGATGCTGATGTCTCAAAGTTTTTCGATAAAATGCCTCACGTGCATATTCACGACATTCTGCGCAAGCGAATGAATGACGGAAAGATCCATCGCTATATAGGTAAGTGGCTCAATGCAGGCGTGGTTGAAAAAGATAATATCCACTACCCTGATTGTGGCTCCCCCCAAGGCGGTTGCATCAGTCCGTTAATCGCGAATATATTTCTTCATGATGTACTGGATGACTGGTTTGTTAATGAAGTTAAGCCGCGTCTCATCGGCGAGAGTTTTCTCGTCAGATTTGCGGATGACTTTGTTATTGGCTGCGAAAGCGAAACGGACGGTCAGCGTGTGATGAACGTATTGCCGAAACGATTCGAAAAGTTTGGCTTGAGCGTCCATCCAGAGAAAACAAAGAAGATACGGTTTAAATGGGCGCATCGGGATGTTCAGAAAAGTGGGAATGGCACATTCGATTTTCTCGGATTTACTCACTACTGGGCGAAATCAAGGAAAGGCAATTGGGTGATAAAACGCAAGACCATGAGAAAACGCCAGGCGAGAGCCATGCGAAACCTCTTTGTGTATTGTCGTAATAATAAACATCACTCAATTAAAGCGCAGTATAAAAATCTGAGCTCAAAACTCCATGGGCTTTATAATTACTACGGCATTATTTGTAATTATCGAATGCTATTGATGTTATATGAGCACACGAAAGCATGCTGGCGCAAGTGGCTTGGACGCCGCACGCGAGACGGGGATATTAACCATGAGAAGTTTGAAAAATTTCTTTCTTACTGGCAACTACCTCGGCCTCGAATAACCAAAAGTGTGTAATATGGCTTGTCGGGTACATTGTCATGCAGTAGAGTTGTGTCGATACTTTACCTTCTGAGGAACCGTATGACGTAACGGTCACGTACGGATCTGTGGGGAGCGTCGCCTGTGAGGGCGGCTCTTACCCGGAAAGGGATCGTCGAAAGCATGGTTTAATTGTGCATTCGCTGACGCTCATTTTAGCACAATTAAACCATGCTTCCGCCGACCCCTGATGTGGGACGTT
>JBGMRO010000710.1:0-2329 GCA_048061555.1 Thiohalomonadales bacterium
ATCTTGACGGGTTGTTGCCCAAATCCAAATTTGATTAAAAATAGTAATTTAGTCAAGAACTGCATTCAATAAAATCAATAGGTTAAGTTCTCACTGAAATAGGGGACGTAATTGGGGACGTTCATGCAGAACGTGCACAAACTCATCCCATTTGATTGTTGGTGTGCGCTGGGGGTCGGGCCGCAGCAACCATTCAATATAATTATGAAAAGACCGAAATGTAGGCTGTTTTCAGGGCTTAGAGCTTATATTTCGCACTATGAGAAAAAAGTTTACTGAGTTTAAGTCGCACAATGCTCATAGTGAGCCTAACAGCCCGATATTACAACGAATAAAAAAATCTAGACTTTACCCTTTAATTGTTTTATAACGCCTTATACGAGCGAAATAGGAGGCGCTATGAAGCAATTTGAAACACGGTTCAAACAAGTCGACGTGTTGCCGATGGTCAAACATTACATGGATCAACTTGATCTGTTCAGTCTATTTAAAAAATATGTCCCCGCAGCACCCGATAGCCTTGCGGATCATGCGGAAAGCTTATGCATATTAACAGCCAATATCATTTGCGACAACAAGCCGCTATACAAAGTTAAAGAATGGCTATCTAAATATTCCGATGGTATTGTCGATGAACCGGTAGCGGCGGACCTGTTTAATGATGATCGACTCGCCAGAGCCCTGTCTGCTCTTTTTACTGCTGAGCGGCACTCCTTAATGACAGAAGTATCCAGCAATGCAATTAGTGTTCACAGATTGCTGACAGATGAAATTCACAACGATAGCACAACCGTTACCTTCATGGGCGATTATAAAAATCCGGATCCCGATGCAGTTAAGCTTAAGCATGGTCACAACAAGGACTTTCGGCCTGACTGCAAACAGGTTGTCTTCGGTTTAAATATCACATCTGACGGCCATGTTCCGCTGAGCTATAAGCTTTTTGATGGCAATACCGTAGATGATGTCACACATATACCCAACTGGAATGGGCTGCGTACTCTGTTAGAAAAAGAGGATTTTGTCTACATAGCTGATTGCAAACTGTGCAGCACTAAAAATCTCACTCATATTGCAAAAAATGGCGGTCTATTTATCACTATCGTCCCGAAGGACAGAAAGGAAGTAAAGACGTTTCTAAAGCACATACAAAGCAACGATATCAAATTCAAAGATGCTTATAAAGTTGAGCGTTCAGGCAAAAAGGGCAGAACAAATATATTCAAAACATATGAAGGAGATAGGACTAAAAAAGGCTTCCGTATCATATGGGTTCATAGCAGTTCAAAACAAAAGGATGATAGCCTCAAACGACAAAAAAAAATTGATAAAACAATTGAAGCATTAGAATCGTTATCGCCGAAGCTAAACGCCTATCATTTAAAGACTAAAAAAGAAATCAAGGTCGCAGTCAACAATATTTGCAAAGGGGTAAAAGGGCTCCTTGAGGTTAAGATATTAACCGAACGCAAACAAATAAAAGTGAAAATTTCACCCGGCAGACCCTCTTTGAGCAGTGCTTATAAAAACAAATGGGAATTCAAGCACAGTATCCAATGGAAACCAAACAAACAGGCGATTCTTAAGACGTCAAAGACAGATGGGATTTTCCCATTGATTACCAATACAGCTTTGGTGGCTTGTGAAGTATTAAGGAAATATAAAAGCCAGCCATTCCTTGAAAAACGTATGTATACCAAAAAGACTGTTTTGCAGGTCGCACCTGTTTTCCTTAAAAAGGAAAAGCGGATTGAAGCCATCCTGTTTCTTTATTTTGTAGCATTGATGATAGTGTCGCTGATCGAACGAAAGATTCGTATGGATATGGCAAAGGCACACATCGAAAAACTGCCGATTCTGCCCCAAGGGATGAATGCAAAAAAACCAACATGGAACAATATTAGATACTTCTTCCGAAATATCCACTACTCGGAAATAATCCAGGATGGGGTATGCATACAATCAATGGTGAAAGGACTCAGTGATCTGCATAAACAGATCAATCGACTGTTAGATGTCCCCAGCTCGGTGTACAAGAATCTTCAACCCAGTTGGTGGCAATTCAAATATACCTGATTGATTTGTTAAAATATTCTCCAATAATTCCAAAAATATTTTTTCAAAGAGCGAAATATAAGTTAGAAGGGTATTTTTAGGGCCAAAAACATGCATTTAAGAGAAAAGTACCGTTAGATGGCAAGAGCAAAACGGCATTACCTTCCCGGTCACGTATGGCATATTACGCATCGATGTCATAAAAAGGAATTTTTACTTAAATTTGCCAGAGATCGGCGTAGATGGTTGCAATGGTTGTTTGAAACCAAGAAGC
>JBGMRO010000711.1:0-2323 GCA_048061555.1 Thiohalomonadales bacterium
GCTGGTGTTCCTATAACCAATGTTCAGCGCAAGCATTTTCCTAAGAAATAAAAGGCTGAGAAACAACAAAGCTACAAATGCCCCCCTGTTTCATGGGGGGCTTTTTTTTGGGGAGAGTTATGAAAAAAGAAATATATACGTGTATAACTTTTCTGTTTATAACCTCCATCATTACACTGACGATCTACTGGAATGGTCTATATGGGCCACCGGTTTTCGATGATATCCCCCACATCGCTTACAACAGTAAAATTTTCATAGAGAATCTGGATCTTTCATCTTTAAAATCTGCGGCATTTTCCCAAAAATCAGGTGTGCTACAGCGACCAATTGCCCTGCTGTCACTGGCACTTAATTATTATACAACCGGTACTGATACCTTCTGGATGAAACTCACCAACCTTGTTATTCATATAATATCCGGCTTTGGTTTGTTTTTGCTTGCCCGATTTCTGCTAGCCAGGTTTTATTTACAAAATGATAAGCCTGTTTCCTTTAATCAAATAAATTTTCTTGCTGGTGCGGTAGGTATTTTATGGCTGGTGCACCCACTAAATCTTACCTCTGTTCTCTATATCGTACAGCGCATGAATCAACTTTCTGCACTGTTTTTAATTGCGGCCCTCCTGTCCTACATATGGGGGAGAACACAAATTGAGAAAGAAAAAAAACAGGGCTACTGGATCATTGGCATAGGTTATATATTGTTTGGATTGTTATCCGTCTTAAGCAAAGAAAATGGTGCGTTACTACCCCTGTTCATAATTCTTATTGAAATTCTGGTATTTCGATTCGCAGTGCCAACCCAGGAAAAAAGACGATTCAAGATATTCTGGTCGCTGCTGTTTTTGCTGCCTATAGCTGCGGGGATTCTGGCAGTATTGTTTTTTCCGAATAATACAATTCATCTGGAAGTTTATGATACCAGGACATTTAGTCTTTATGAGCGTCTTTTGACCGAAGCAAGAGTCTTGTGGTTTTACATAAGTTTGTCAATGGTGCCCGATATTGGCAGGATGGGCCTGTTTCACGACGATTTTCTGCTCTCTCGATCTGTGCTCCAGCCACTCACTACATTGTTCTCGATTATTGGCATACTTTTGCTTCTAACGCTGGCGTTTATTGGCATCAGAATCAGATTTTTAACCGTATTTAGCTTTGGAATATTCTGGTTCTTTATTGGTCATATTCTTGAGTCAACAGTAATACCACTGGAGCTAATATTTGAGCACCGCAACTACCTTCCCCAGTTTGGATTGTTATTTGCCCTGATCTTCTATATCACATTTCCTTACAAGTTTTTTTCAAAAGGAATTACTCTTCGATATATACTGCCTGTTATTCTTATCATGCTTTACGCTTTCGCAACATTTGGTCGGGCTATTAACTGGTCCAGCGAATGGAATCTTTATAATTCGGAAGTTGCCAATCATCCCAGCTCTCCCCGGGCACATTCAATGCTCGGCATCCTGATGTACGATAATAAATTCTATGATAAGGCAAAAAAGCACCTCTCCATAGCCGCAATGCTAGACAATGAAAGCCCGGACCAGTTGTTAAGACTCATGCAACATACTATAACCATCGAAAATGTTATTGAAAACGACCTTTTAAACGAGCTGGAATACAGAATAGATAATTACTCATATTCCCAGGTCACTGTCTGGATATTCGAATCATTACTGGCCCAAACCAGTAAACATAAAGTCGAATACAAAAGATTATTTAATATTTATGAGAAAATGCTGCGTCGCAACCCAGATATCCTGAACCAAGAATGGCAATTAAGATCATGGGAAATTGCTGGCGTTCACAGCATTAATCTGGGTAGATTTAAAGAAGCGCGAGACTATTTCATGTTTGCTAATAAAAAACAGCCTAAACTGATGAATTTTCTTTTTTTAACTGAAATTTCTCTTAAGCTTGGAAAGAAAGAACAGGCAGTGAACTATTTTACAGAAGGCAAGAAACTTAATGCAAAGCCCACAACAGCAGAAAAGAAGAAAATGGACAGGCTAGGTGCTAAACTTCGTCCGTATACTTTGAATCAGAGAGCGCCTGGAAATGACCAAGACCAAAAAAAATGAGATCTCCATAATTCTCCCGGCAAGAAACGAAGCCAGTTCGCTGGAAAGTTTGTTGCCGAAACTAAAATTACTTTATCCTGACGCCCAGATCATCGTAGTGGATGACAAATCGGAAGACTCAACTGAAGCTGTGTGCCAGAAATACAATGTGGATCGTATAACCAACAAACGCCACTTGGGAAATGGCGGTTCAATAAAGGCCGGTACACGAAAAGCGCGAGGACAAAGACTCGTCT
>JBGMRO010000712.1:0-2321 GCA_048061555.1 Thiohalomonadales bacterium
GTGGCGGTGTATAGCCAACCCGATCGTCCAGCAGGTCGAGGTCGCAAGCCGCGGATCGGTGCAGTCAAACAAGTTGCTGTGGAAGCGGGGCTACCCATCTACCAACCGGAATCTCTGAAGGATCCTGAACAGCAGCAGCAGTTGTCTGAGTTGGCTCCCGACTTGATGGTGGTGGTAGCCTATGGGCTTTTATTGCCACCGTCTATTCTCGATATTCCTCGTCTGGGATGTATAAATATCCATGCCTCGTTATTGCCTAACTGGCGCGGTGCAGCACCGATTCAAAGGGCTATAATAGCGGGTGATCGTCGCACGGGTGTCACGATTATGCAGATGGAGCAAGGTTTGGATACGGGGCCTATATTACGTAAGGCCGAAATCGACATAGAGCCAGGGGATACCTCACAGGCATTGCATGATCGATTGGCGCGGTTAGGCGGAAGCGCCTTATTGGAAACGCTGCAGGATATTCATCAGGGTTGTTTGTCCGCTACGACTCAAGATGAGGCCGAGGCAACTTACGCGCAAAAATTAACTAAGGACGAGGCGGCTATCGATTGGCGTAAACCGGCACAAATATTAGAACGACAGGTATTGGGGTTCAATCCGTGGCCGGTGGCTCATTGCCAGCTAGACGCCACGACACTACGCATCTGGCAGGCCAAGGCGGTAACATTACGTACCGAGGCTACGCCAGGGACAGTTTTATCTCAATCTGCCGCCGGTATCGCCGTCGCTACGGGGGAAGGTGTATTGAGTTTGATTGAAGTTCAATTACCCGGAAAATCTGCAATGCGAGTTCGGGACTTCAATAATGCCCGAAATATCGTGGGTAAGGTGCTCACTTAATGCGGAACAGGAAAAATAGTGGCAAACCTATCAATGCCAGGGTCATCGCAGCCAATATCCTTGTTGCGGTAAGCCAGCAGGGCCATCGCTTAGAGTATGCGATAAAAACTTCATTGCCCGCGCAAATTAGCCCCAAAGATGCCGCCTTTGTTAAGGAGCTAAGTTACGGTGGAGTGCGCCATTGGATACAATTACTCGCGCTAGTGAATTCCTGCCTGCAACGACCCTTAAAAAATAAAGACGCCGATATTAGCGCTTTAATGGTATTAGGTCTGTATCAATTGATTTATCTGCGTGTGCCGGATCATGCGGCTTTGTCAGCGACTGTAAACGCGGTAGTCGACATAGGAAAGGCATGGGCAAAAAATTTGGTCAATGGTGTATTACGAAACTTGCAACGCAATTACAAGCAAAAACTCAGCGAATTGGCCTCCAACCCCGAGGCCGAATTCAACCATCCTGACTGGATGTTGCGAAGACTTAAACAACAGTGGCCGGATAATTGGCGCATGATCGTTGTGGCCAATGACGAGTATCCGCCGTTGACGATGCGGGTTAATCATGCGCGTATTACCACTAGCGAATGTTTGGCGCGGCTCGCGAGCGATGGTATCTCGGCGGAAGCCGTCGAGGGGGTCTCCACGGCAATACGCCTCAGCAAGGCCTTGGATGTCACTCAGATGGCGCTATTTACCTCAGGCCTCTTGAGTGTGCAAGATTCGGCGGCGCAGCTTGCCGCACCGCTGTTGCAGCTCGGTGCGCACGAGCGCGTCTTAGATATGTGTGCCGCACCGGGAGGCAAGACCGGGCATATTCTAGAAAATCGAGGCGATTTGCAGGAATTGGTGAGCGTGGAAATCGAATCGCGGCGTAGCGATCGAATTGTTGAAAATTTAAGCAGATTAAAACTGCGAGCGACCGTCGTAACGGCGGATGCCACGACGCCTCAAGCGTGGTGGGATAAACGAGTTTTTGATAAAATATTGCTCGATGTACCCTGTTCCGCGAGTGGCGTCATCCGTCGCCATCCGGACATAAAACTTTTACGCTCAGAAAATGACCTATCTGAATTGCTAAAACTTCAACAAAAAATTCTCACCGAGATATGGCCCTTATTGCGTCCCGGTGGAATGTTACTCTATGTGACTTGTTCGGTATTTCAAGAAGAAAATGCACAACAGATAGAACACTTTCTCGCTCGGCACAGCGATGCGACCGCCATGCAGATCGATGTGGGATGTGGTGTTGTCAGTGGGGCGGGTCTACAAATATTACCCGGGCAGTCGGACATGGATGGTTTCTATTACGCACGCTTAAAAAAATTGGCATAGGCATGTTGCTGATTAGTTTTAAATACTTATCATTTCTTTATTTGCTGGTATCGGCCAACGCCAGCACGGCCTGGTTTACCCTGCCCACACCTAATTTCGAAATTCACGACGCCTATTTTCAACAGCTCGACAATGTTCAGT
>JBGMRO010000713.1:0-2320 GCA_048061555.1 Thiohalomonadales bacterium
AGGGTGTTTTTAAGCCTTTAATATTTACAAGGGCGTTTTGAGGGGCGTTTTCTAAGGCCTGCACAATAAATATGATAAGCACAGTCGAGTTAGCGACTGAATCGGCACTGCCCAAGGCCTGATAATAATTCTGCTGTTGCAGCAGGTCGATGAGGTTTTGTTCGATGGCGTCTTCGGTTAGTTCAGACATTGCGCCTCTCCTATTCGCACTTGACCGCTCATCAACTTTGGCAAAAGAATATCTCTGGTTTTAGAAAGAGTTTGGACTTGAATTTTTAACTGGAATTGTTTTTCATAGATAGGTTTAATGGCATCGTTATATAAGTTCAAGACTGCCTTATCGGGCATTACAAATAACATTTTCTTTAGATCGCCAATAGTGACATGCCCAAGCCCTGTTGTTTGCTTCATTTTAGCAATTAAAACAAAAGTGGGCTTAAAGTATTTCAATACATTATAAACATAACATTTCCCTAATCCAGAGCGAGGTACAACCTTGAAAATATGTTGATTCAAATATGCTTTTCCTAATGTCCAAATAAATATATCAATTGAAGTTTCCGGACTACCTGACCATGAAAAAAGAATATCATCATTATCAATTTTATACTTTTCGCCTAAATCTGTTTCAGTAAATTTTGTTTGGTGTGAAATTCCACTTTTCAATTCCACAATTTTTATAACTGGATGTCCTTTTGAAAAAGATGAAAAATGCATATTTTTATACGCAGCACCATTAACATATTCTGCTAAATCATATATACACTCGACCCGCCACCCTTTAGGAATCTCACCCAATTCAGAATCAACCCTCTCACCGGTGGCTCCGGGATAATTGAAATTCACAAACCATTCTTTAAAGATTGTTTGAGCGAGGGTTTCCAGTGTTTTGTTTTGTTCGCGCAGCAGTTCTATTTTTTCATCAAAAGAAGATAGTATATTTGCAATTGATTTTTGTTCGGGGAGAAGAGGCAATAGAAATGGCTTGCTAACCAACACATCCGTTTGAACTCGCTGCCTTCCTGATGTTCCTGTCATACATTTTATAGCAACCTCCCTAAAACGAGGCGATATTGCTAGATAGAACAAAAATCGTTTGTCACTCAATCCTTCTTTTTCGCGAATAACGATATATTCAGTTGAACCAAACCCTACCTCACCATCTTCAAAGATATCAACATAAGCTGTGTAGTGGTCAAGTTTTTTTGGAAAGAATTTAAGCCGCATTTTTTAATTCCATTTTTTTCTGGGCAGGTGTCAAATAGCCCAAAGTAGAATGTAATCGTTTGTAATTATAAAAATGAATGTACTGCTCAACCACTTGCTTGGCCGATTCATGATTCATAAAACTTAAAAGATTCAACCGTTCTGTTTTTAAACTTCTAAAAAATCGTTCCATTACAGCGTTATCCCAACAATTTCCACGCCGACTCATGCTTTGAGTGATTTCAAAGGTATTAAGGTAAGCAACAAAACGGTTTGCTGAATATTGAACACCTTGGTCAGAATGAAAAAGAAGTTTTGTAGTATCCGGTTGCTGTTTCTGTATTGCCTGTTTTAATGCTGCGATTGCTAAATCCGTGTTCGGTTGTTGTGACAGTGCAAAACCAACAATTTCTCTCGAACCCAGATCCAAGACGCTCGCAAGGTAACTCCATCCTTGATGGGTTCGAATGTAGGTGATGTCTCCAACCCAATGCGTATTTATCGTGTCAGGATTGAATTGCCGTTTAAGCACATTAGGTGCTTTGTCATGAACTTCGCCAGAATCAGGATAATGATGTTTTTTCTTCGGGTTTTTCGCAACAATATGCGCTTTTTTCATTAAGCTGGCGGTTTTAGTAATACCCAATTGAAATCCGTTATTGCGAAGTGCTTTGAGCATTCGTCGCTTTCCATAGGTGTTATTTGTTTCTTTCGCAGTTATTTTTAGTAGGGTCATCATGTCAACTATTTCAGACTTAACCGTTTTTTCTTGTTGCTGATAGTAATAAGTACTGGCCTTAATATTAAATAATTTGCACAGCTCGGTTAGTGTATAATTATTATCTGCCTTGTTCATCGTTGTTATCAACTCGATTCGTTGCTTTCTCGGACAAACAAGGCTGTAGCCTTTTTTAATATTTCATTGTCCCGTTTGGCTCGCCACAATTGCTTTTCTAATTCCTGGATCCGTTGTTGATCGGGGGTAAAGGCCTTTTTACCCTCCGGTGTTTGACCTTTGAGCTCTTGTTGGTATTGGCTTTTCCAACGGGCTACTGCTGTGGCTCCCGCTCCAGAAATATCCATCACTTGGCGGGTGCTGTATCCTTCAACTACC
>JBGMRO010000714.1:0-2315 GCA_048061555.1 Thiohalomonadales bacterium
CCCAAAACGTATCGGATAATGGTGTTGATAATGCCTCCGGTTATGGTCTTAAATTCGGTATACAATCTGAAATAGTCAAAGGATTAAGTATCGCCGCTTCGTATCAATCTGAGATGGATATGGGGGAATTTGATAAATATAGCGGACTATTTGCCGAAAAAGGAAATTTTGATATTCCTTCAACTTGGACATTAGGATTAGCATGGAAGCTGGTACCTAGATCCCACATAGTGTTTGACGTGCAACAAATTAATTATAGTGATATCGCCGCGATCTCCAACCCAATTGCGCCCTTACTGACCTGTACTGGAAGTCAACCGGGTTGCTTGGGAGGTTCGCAAGGAGCAGGTTTCGGCTGGACCGATATAACAATATATAAGTTAGGTTATGAGTTCGGCGCTGGTGCTAACTGGTTATGGCGATTAGGATATAGTCACACGAATCAGCCTATTCCTGATAGCGAAGTGGTATTTAATATCTTAGCCCCTGCGGTAATCGAGGATCATGCAACATTGGGTTTCACCGTTCTAGTTAGTAAAAAAAGTGAAATAAACTTTCAATATATGCATGGTTTCAAAAATAGTATCACAGGTAAAAACACCTTTAACCCAAGCCAGGACATCATCCTGGAAATGGTTCAAAACGAAATCGAAGTCAGCTGGGCAAAGAAATTTTAAATTGCATGATTAACTGTATTAATGTGTGGGTTGCCTCCCCACACAGCTTTACTGCGGCTTTTCAGTGACTTCACCGCATTTCCGTCGCACTTCTTCTATATTATAAGATATTGACCTTCCTCGATATTAGAGCACACCGAGTAATTAAAAATTTTATGTAACTTAGGTTACATAAAAATTACCTGAATTAAAGAATAATGTTTTATACTAACTCGGTATTTCGTAATGTAGTGATTAGAAATCTGTGTGTACCCAATAACATGGTATGCCCTTAAGTTTTCACTTCCCTGGTTTCATTACCCTGCTTTTCGTGATAGTCCTCGTTATGACTATAATTTTTCATTAAGCGGTCTTTGCTAGAATATTGTTTATAAGCAGGTGAAATGCATTTAGCACGTTATTTTGATCTGTCTTTCAATCAGAAATGAAAAAGGCATGACATACGGAAGAACATAATGTCGGTAATATCTTCAGTCTTTAGCCTTGCTAAATCTGCGCCCAACAAATTAGAACAATCTGCTACGCTAGAAGATTATTCGCGCTTAACGTCGCTGCTGTCTAAATATCCTGACTTGACAGAAAATGCGGATCAGGCCTGTTGGGACATGCTCGACCAGGCAAAATTAGTCAGCTTTCCATCAAACACAGTTTTATTCCATGAAACAATGGAATGTAAGCATTTAATGCTAATTGTGGACGGTTGTGTACGTGTGTATAAAGATAGCCCGGAAGGCCGGGAAGTCACTCTCTACCGCGTTGAGCCGGGCGAGCTATGTGTGCATAATTTAAATAATCTGGTTAACGGTTTAGTTTATCCAATTATGGCGAAGACAGAAACCGCTATGCAAGGTCTGATAATTCCTAGATCGCTATTTCACGAAGCACTTGCCGATTCCTTGAGCTTCAGGAGTTATGTGTTACGCACATTAACAGAACGATTATCTCATATGTTTGATCTGGTTTCAGGTTTTGCTTTCGATCGCTTGGACTTGCGTATCGCCTGTTGGCTAAATCACGCCTTTGAAAAAACATGCGGTAAGGCGATTAAGATCACCCACGGAGAATTGGCCCAAGAACTGGGTACTACACGAGAAATGGTGAGTCGCATATTGAAAGAGTTTGAGCACAAACGCTGCGTACAACTCGCACGAGGTCACATTCATTTACAATGTCGCTACTCGTTAAAATTAGTCAGTGAAGGCAAATCAAAGCGATAGGGTAAATTGAATACGGCCATGGATGGCACTAATCTGGCGTAGTCAATGATCTATCGGATATTCTTATGGATATAGAATTTGATAAAGCGGGGGAAAATTTCATTTAGTGGTCAAGCGGAGTGACTTTTTTTAATTATTAATACAAAGGGATTCTACATTACAAACAAAAAAAGTTCTGCATCGCGGAGCCTTTTTTGTTCTTGCCTTCGATAAAATCCGAATTTTTTCACTGTTTCACAGGTCGAAAATAGCTAGCAGTATATTTGTCGCATTGCTGGCTTTTCGCGGTCTCTATTACCCGGTTTAATATCTAAAATCACTAATAATAATGCAGCCATAGGCGGCTAGATAGTGTCCGTACATGCCGGATCGTTGGGGTTTGCCCGAGTATATGCAGTGAGAATCCATGCTATGCTAGGTA
>JBGMRO010000715.1:0-2312 GCA_048061555.1 Thiohalomonadales bacterium
CTTTATCTTCCGCACCATGTCGTTTTAAGGTGTCTTCCGCACCATCCAATAGGTGTTGTACAATAAAATTATTAAAGCGTGTGGCGATTAGGGCAAATTGCGCGCCGCTCGCCTGTAGACTACCTTCGATTATTTTATTATCGCTCATACGGTGATTATCTCTTGCCAGTGATCGTATTGTTTGTCGGACGTAGTCCTGCTTATTCGTTTAATCATTCTTTAGTGAGATATTCTACCACTTCTAGGCCAAAACCGGATAATCCATGCATATGCAGTGGCGCACTCATGACCCGCATCTTACGTACGCCGAGACTTATCAAGATCTGGGCGCCGATACCATACGTACGCAAACTGGGTTGGGTGTCCATCTTATTGGATGGTTCACCATGATCGGTCTTGTCAAATTTTTTAATGGTCTGTATCACTGCCTCCATCGAGTTGGGCTGATTTAATAACACAATGACCCCGCTACCCTCTTTTTCGATACGTGCCATAGCGTCATTTAGCGGCCAGCCGGTATCCGCACGAATTACACCGAGCACATCACTCAAATAATGAGGCATATGCACCCTAACCAGCGTGGGTTCGTTAGATTTAATCTGCCCTTTTACCAAGGCCAAGTGCATTTCGTTGTCGATTCGGTCTCGAAAGGCGATAAGCCGAAATTTGCCAATGTGATTGTCGACAGAACACTCGGCCTCTTGCTCAAGACTACGCTCATTGGCCAGGCGAAAACTGATCAGGTCCGCGATGGTGCCGATCTTAATGCCAAATTCTTTGGCGAATTCTTGTAATTGAGGTTGCCTAGCCATGCTACCGTCAGGGTTCAGAATCTCCACGATGACACTAGCAGGCTCTAGACCTGCGAGACGAGCCAAATCACAACCGGCCTCGGTATGTCCCGCTCGACTCAAAACACCACCCGGTTTGGCCATAATGGGAAAAATGTGCCCAGGTTGTACAATATCTTCGGGTTTGGCATTATCGGCGACGGCACTCTGCACGGTAACCGCACGATCAGCGGCTGATATACCGGTAGTGACCCCCCTAGCCGATTCTATCGACAGAGTAAAATTAGTCCCGTGAGCCGCATTATTGTCATTAACCATCAACGGTAGACGTAACTGCGCACAGCGGTTTTGCGTCAAGGTTAGGCAAATCAAGCCACGTCCATGGGTGGCCATGAAATTGATATCACTAGCCTTCACATGACTAGCGGCCATGATGAGATCACCCTCGTTTTCCCGGTCCTCGTCATCCATTAGAATGACCATCTTACCTTGACGAATGTCGTCTATAAGCTCTTGGCTACTATTTAGTTTCATTGCTTTACTTCACAAATATACGATTAATACTATTATACTCTTACAGCGAGTATAAATTGTTGATAATATACTCACAACATTTTAGATTTAGGCTTAATTGCGCGTCCTATTACATCCATAGCTGTGTTGAAATTATGTCTACTCTATAAACCCATGCTCAGCCAATAATTTTTGACTGATGCCATTCAGGCTATCAGATTTCCCTGTGCTTTCCATATCCCCTAAGATCAGTCTCTCAAGATAACGAGCGATCAAATCGACTTCGAGGTTGACGTGACTACCGATGCGATAGGTGCCGATGATTGTTTCGGTGAGGGTATGTGGCACAATATTTAGCTCGAAACTGTTGTTCTGCAAACTGTTAATTGTCAAACTAACGCCGTCGACACAGATAGAACCCTTGGCCGCGATATATTTCATTAGCGTCTGAGGGGCCTTGATCTGCAACTGAAGCGACCGCGCCTGCGGGTTAAGCCCTATAATCTCTCCAACACCATCTACATGCCCACTCACCAAATGCCCCCCCAAACGCGTGGTCGGGGTCAGCGCCAGCTCTAAATTTACGGCTGCACCGCTTTTGATTTGATTGAAACTACTGCATTGCAGTGTCTCTAGTGAGACATCAGCCTGAAAATTATCCGAATTTAATTCTACCGCCGTCAAACAGACGCCATTGACGGCGATACTATCCCCCAGTTCTATCTGCGACATGGGCAATTTGCCAACCGCTATAGAGAATCTAGCGTCACCGTTCTTTTTTTGTATTGAATGAATCGAGCCCGTGGCTTGAATGAGTCCGGTAAACACGTTTATAGTTACCCGTAATTAAAATTTTATTAACATGGCTTTATAGGCCATAGCTTATCGCTCAAGATTTCATAGACCCTAGTGTAGTGCCCGTCCACATACGAGGATATTTCTTCAAGATCGCTGCTCTAATGCATCCATGCATTCGCAGCATAAGGCCATCCATGGCCAAAAAGGCGC
>JBGMRO010000716.1:0-2312 GCA_048061555.1 Thiohalomonadales bacterium
CATCCGGTCCGTGTCCGTGCGAAACTTGCCCGTATTGATACAGAACAGCACATCTTGCCCTTCGCCATCCTCCTGGCGTACGTAATGCGCGTCGCTGGTGGCGACTAGCGGTAGCCCCATCCGCTGAGCCACCTCGACGGCCGCTTCCATGGCCGATTGCTGAATCTCTAAGCCATTGTTTTGTACTTCGATAAAATACCGATATAAACAGACTGTGGGGCTTGCTTGCCCCCGGCGGCGTTTTGATTTGCATTGAGCCTGCTATCGAATTTCAATCATTATGGAAAAGTGCAACACGTAAGGAAGATGCCTCTCCCACTGGAGGGGACGTAACGTATTTTGATATGCCTCAATTGGAAAAACACTTTTCGACCCTGCCCGACTTGACGATATTTAAGAAAAAATCCATTCATTTACTACCCGGTTTAATCAATATCCATCATGCAATTTCAGTGGTAAAACAGCTATCCAATAATCAACAATTCTAGGAGAGGTAGATATGTCTTCACCAGACTACCAGTTTAACTATACAGAGAGTGAAGTCGCTAAGCAGCATATGTATGACAAGCAAGAACGGGTGGTGAAGGCAGATAAAATACTACGTGTATTACAAGATTATCTGGGTGATTTATCGATGTTAAACGTTCTTGAAATGTCGTGTTCAGCGGGGCTTATGACCGAGGTATTTAGTGAGGCATTTGATAAAATTACGGCGATTGATATTGATGCAGCAGCAATTGAATATGCAAATAATAAAAATACGCAAAAAAATGTCAAGTTTATTAAGGTGGATGCATTAAATACCTATTTCTCGAACGGTGTCTACGACGTAATAATTTGCAATCAAATGTATGAGCATGTACCGTCGGCGGAAAAATTAATGAATGAAATTTTTCGTTTGTTAGTACCCGGTGGTGTATGTTATTTCAGTGCCACGAATCGCTTGAAGGTCATCGAGACACATTATGGACGTATACCATTTTTATCGTATTTACCGAAAAAAGCTGCCCATTTATACCTAAGAATACTTGGTAAAGGCCGTTACTATTATGAAACACACTATACTTATTGGGGGCTTAAAACATTGGTAAAAAAATTTGTATTAGTCGACTATACATCGAATATTGTACGGAACCCTAAAAAATATAATGCGATGGATGTCGTAAAGCCCGATTCGATCCAGCAAAGGTTAACTCTGATTTTTCTTAGGATGGCCTATGTTTTATGTCCAGGTTATATATGGTTGTTAAAAAAACCTGGTGGAATTGATGCAGCAAAGAGGTAGATAGTGGTCCTTGTTCATTTAACGTTTTGTACGTCGCGCATCATCACTAGCGTGTTTGTAATGTAACGACGAGATTTGTTCAGATATTATCCCGATGAGAAATACCAAAAGTGAAGACGTCAGTAACAATGCGCTCATATTGGTGAATCGATGCTCGCTTAAGAATGTGTAGGCGTAGTAGGATAGACCGAGACTAAATAAAAATAGACTAATAGGTAAAAATAAACGCATCGGAGAGAACAAGGTGCCTATTTTTATTATGATAAGTAAAAAACGCAAACCATCTTTAAACAGGCTAATGTTGCTCTTGCCACGTCGTTTTTCTGTGGCTATAGGCACATAGGCAATGGGGAATCCAGATCTAAAAAATGCCATTGTACTCGTCGTAGGATAAGAAAAACCATTGGGTAGCAAGTAAAGAAATTTTTTAAAGTGTCGGGCGCGAGTGACTCTGAAACCGGATGTTAGGTCTTGAATTTTATAACCCGTCATGATTGAAGCAAGTTTATTATAAAATGTATTGGCTAAAAAACGCAGCGTCGAAGCTTGTGCGTGAAAGTCACGTGATCCGATGACCATGTCATAACCTTCTTCAAACTTAATCATCAGTTTCTCAATATCTTTTGCTTGATGTTGACCGTCGGCATCCATGAACACAAAAATATCGCCTTGTGCGACCCTTGCGCCGGTCTTTATTGCGGCACCGTTTCCTAGTGAGTACGGATGGCTAACGACCTTTATAGCAAGTTTTTTTGCGATGGTCTCTGTGTTGTCTGTGGAGCCATCATTGACTAAAATAATTTCAGCATCGGGGTATTTCTCCAATAGTTCCTGCAACAGTCTTTCAATGTTATGCGCTTCGTTTTTTGCAGGTAAGATTATTGAAACGTGTTCGAATATTGTCTTTTTAGATGTCATGAGTTTCTATATCAATATTATTTTGCCAATATTTCATTGGATGAATTTATTCTATCGTTAGAAATACTAGACTGAGTTATACTATTCTCGATGACATCTATCTCTTTGG
>JBGMRO010000717.1:0-2310 GCA_048061555.1 Thiohalomonadales bacterium
GCACAGGATTTGACGCCACAACTATACATAGTTCGGAACTATACATAGGGGTCGGAAGTACGCGTACACCGAAAATCCTACTCAGATACAGCCTGCTGGTCCGTAGTCGGCCAGTTTCAGATATTTAGAGATTCGAAAATCCCGAAAAATCGGACATTGAACGTTAAGCTCAAATGCGGAGCAAATTGGCGCGCCTTTTGGTACAAACGACGTGACAGTTTACGGGGTTATTTTGCAGCTGCTTGTTATGCTTTTTTATTTGGCTACAGAAAGTTGAATTATAGAGCCGATAACTGTCTTCAGCCGCTCACTGTTAAAAATAGCACTAATAAGCTTGATAAATTCCCCTTCATTATCAAGACAAGCATCTTCTTGCATACCAAGCTCTTCAGCGATTACATTATCGATAGTTACATTAATTGGGTACATTGTTATTGAATGTGAAAAATCAAATACCTTGAATGAATACTTGTTTAGAAATTTCCCATGCAGATAGAAAGAATAACTGAAATCATCATTGTGGTCTGCCATGACCGCAGCAATTTCGCTCATCTCTTTTACCTTTGCATATACCATGTCGCCTGTTAGGTTCGGCAAGAGTTGCGATTGTTCATCAAGTATTTGCTTAGGGGGCTTAACCTCGTTAGGCTTAAATTCTTCAGGCCACAAATTCTTCATTTTCTAAAACCTCATTTAGATTGAATTCGAATTTTATAGGCAAATGATCACTTACATTTGGTTTTCCGGTATCACTAACCAAAGGAGCCCCACCAATGGATTGCAAAACCTCAAGGCTGCTTTTAATAAAAAAAGGTGATAACTCTGGTCTAAGTATTACTTGATCTAGAATATTCCAGAAGTAAACTGTTTGCTCTGATGATCGGTGATAATAGCTACCGGGGTTATTATCATTGTCTCCAAATAGATTCCACATTGGATTGTAGAAGAATTTATGCTCCCGATCCTTGATAGTTCGGCTTCCGTATCTCGCGATTTTCTCACACGGAATTGAGTGAAATGCAGATGCCCCGACCATCCCTCCTTCAAAAGGATTCATATTAAAATCACCAATTATAAAGGTATTGTGGTTTTCTAAAAGGTCTTCAGCATCTTCTATTTCTCTCTTAAACTCAGATGCTTCTAATAGTTGTGTTTGCTCCGATTGATATAGTTTACTAGGCAGGTGAACACCTACGAGCAGCATTGAAAAATCGTCAGAAAAAATCAATTTTTTTGATGTAAAATAGCTAGATTCTGGTCCGTGCTCATAGGCTGCAATTCCCAACCTAATGAAAATTGTAATTCGATTGCAGCCTATTTGAGGAATTTCTTCGAACACCTCTTCAGTTCGATTAACTAGAGCGAGGAAGCTGTTTTCTAACGGGTCGTATTCTGCCAAGATAATTAGATCGACATCACCTGTGTTCGCTAAGGATACAAGAAAACTATCTACCTTATTTTTTCCTGCATTCCAGAATAAAACCTTCAAAACGACTCCTTTTGACGATAAATCATATTTGCATAACGCCTGCGTTCAGCTGCGTCTGGCACGCGCAGCGGGCCAGACGTCAACTGCAGCGCATCGTTAGGCCGCTGCATGTTAAGACCGCGCCCACTTACTTGGATTGGAAGCATAACGCTGGGCTAAAACACCTCGCGCGAGAACTGGCACGACACGTTCAATCACCTCCGGACTACCCTGACCGGGATGGCTGAACAAACGATACTCAATACGAAGCAACCCCACCGTATCCTTCAACACTTCAATCTTTGTTGATCCCGACGCCCAGAGCTCGTGAACCATATAGTCCATTTTGTAGAGGCAATCATAGGTATATCCGTAATCATCCAAGGGTACATATTCACCATTTTCCAGAGTGACGCTGCAGTCAAACTGATTCATGTACGCCGAAAACCTAAATCCTTGCTCTTTAGCATGGATCGTGAGATAGCTGTGCCACCTTACTGACACAGAACCATCTCGCTTCCGGTACAACCTAATGGATGTGTCTGCTATCTGGAGCATCGTTGGTGGCCTAACAGTTTGATTAACGATACCCCCTGTCTCGTTATACATTTCCAACCAGACCTCGTTATAACACTCAATTTACCTGGGAATCAATTAGCTAGGGTTTTTCTGCCCGTTACACCTCACAAATAAACGGGACCCCGCGATATGCGCGAGTTAACGTGCCATTCCGACGGTCGCATGGTCGCCAACGTCCGCTTTCGAGGGTGAAAGCTTAATGTCGCAGTTGGGTCGGTGGACTAAACCGCTCGCGCGGTAATGGCGTCCCACGTTAAGTTCCT
>JBGMRO010000718.1:0-2306 GCA_048061555.1 Thiohalomonadales bacterium
ACCGTTTTCTATGGCCCGCCCTGTTACGCCATACCGGGTGAGACTATCAAACATCTGTGGAAATAGACTTACGACATGAAAGTCCATAAATAACCTATCTTAGTAACTATCCAACCAATCTACAATGACAATACGCGTGGTCTTATCGATAGACAGGATATAATGATCGCGCACATAAGGAATTAATATGGGCTCTGTTTGTTGCGGATTTCGTACCACGATGACATCGTTGGCACCCGTTTCAAATACATCTTCGATGCGCCCGATCTCAAGACCTTGCTCATTTTTTACCCGCATACCGATTAGATCGGACCAATACACATCATCACCGTCTAATGGGGGCAAGACACGACTGGGTACTGCTATTTGTAGACCGCGAAACTCGAGAGCCTTATCCCTGTCAGCAACCCCCTGCATCTGCACCACTAAACCCTTGCCATGCACGCGGCCAGCGAGCAGCGTCGTTTCTGGCCAATGCTGGTTGAGACTGATATGCCATGGTTTGTAATTAAGGAGATTGGTGATAGGGTCTGTAAAGGAATGTATCTTTAGCCATCCTCGCACCCCAAATGGCGCACCGATCTTGCCGACGAGCAATAGATCCGGCGGGCATTTCATTTTTATTGACAAAACGAGTTATGACCGTACTAGAAAATTAATATTTGCACCCTAAAAATCGCAAAACTAAACAGGTGAAAAATAGATAAATGGAGGCAGGACGCCACCAACAACAAAAAACCACCCTGCGGTTAAGTGCCACCTAGCAGCAAAGAGCCACCTAGTATTAAATCAAGCGCCTTTGGTGGTACATAGTCAGACATTGAGTATTAGATAACACCTCAATGAATGGTAACGCCTATGAAACCTTCTCAGCGGTATATTTCTTGAGTAAAAACTCGACACGCGGTGATACTTGCGCCCCTTTAGATACCCAGTAATCCACTCTTTCTGATTCAACACGCAGTGATTCTTCTTGTCCACGCGCTAGGGGATTACAAAACCCCACTCGTTCAATAAAGCGCCCGTCACGAGACTTTCTGCTATCTGCTACCATTATATTGTAAAATGGTCGCTTTTTAGCTCCACCCCGTGATAAACGAATGGTTACCATATATTTGTTCCCCTTAGACTTCGATAGTATTTATAAAAATGTACGATTTACACCAATTGTACATCTAATACGTTTAAATTGATTGAAACAACTTTATATTAATTCAAGCAATTTGTAGTTTTCAAACTAAAATCTTTTATATTTCAAGCTACAGAAGACACCGTCCACCGACTGCGCCACTATTGACCACATTGTAGGGAATCTTTGCACAAAATGCATTAATTTATATCACTAAATCGACCATTACTTCGAATTTATGTCTAAAATGGCATGCCTGGTGGCATTTTTCCCTTTAATCCACGCATCATTTTCGCCATTCCGCCTTTGGCCATTTTTTTCATCATCTTTTGCATCTGGGTAAATTGCTTTAATAGTCGATTGACATCCTGGACTTGCACGCCTGATCCGGCGGCGATTCGCTTCTTACGTGACCCCTTAATGACTTGCGGAAATTGCCTTTCGTGGGGCGTCATAGAGTTTATGATTGCGTCCAAACGACGCATCTGATTATCGCCCATCTGGCCCTTCACCGCGTCTGGTACGGCACCCATGCCGGGTAACTTGCCCATCAGTGATTCTATGCCGCCCATATTTTGCATCTGGCGTAGTTGTTCTTGGAAATCCGCAAGATCGAAACCCTTGCCCTTTTTGACCTTCTGCGCCAATTTTTCGGCTTTTTTCAGGTCAACTTTCTGTTCGACCTCCTCGATGAGGCTTAACACATCGCCCATACCCAGGATTCGTGACGCCACACGGTCTGGGTGAAATGCCTCCAGGGCATCGATTTTTTCTCCAACACCTAAAAACTTTATCGGTTTACCGGTTATTTGACGTATCGAGAGCGCCGCGCCACCGCGGGCATCGCCATCGGTCTTGGTCAGAATAACACCAGTTAATGGCAGCGCGTCGTTAAATGCCTTGGCGGTATTGGCGGCATCCTGACCGGTCATACTATCCACCACAAACAAAGTTTCTATCGGATCTACGGCGGCATGCAGACGTTTTATCTCTGTCATCATGTCGTCATCAATATGCAGGCGACCTGCAGTATCGATAATGACTACGTCTATAGATTTTTTACGCGCTGCATCTATGCTGTTTTTAGCGATCTTGATCGGGTCTTGTTTGCTGCTCGAGGGGAAAAATTCGCATTCTACCTGTTTGGCAAGTGTCTCTAACTGTTCGATCGCGGCAG
>JBGMRO010000719.1:0-2304 GCA_048061555.1 Thiohalomonadales bacterium
TTCTGAGGTACTCGCATTAGCGGCAACCGCGCTACGTACGGTATCATCGTGATCGAGGGCTAGCGTCTTCAGTAAATTTTTATCAGCGTGAGAGTTTCCGGCAACATTACGTCGAACCAAACTACAATTATCCATTGACAATAGCACCAATATTTTCAATGGGGTATCAGGGTTGTGGGCTACTGCGCCACGCACAATGGGGTCATTATCTATAGCCAAATTTCCTAAGCGGTCTGCCACACACTTAGAAAAATCTGCGGTGTGTTTACAGTACTGACTAACAGATACTTGCGCATGAGTGTAATGTTTTACTTCTTGCGACCGTCTGTTGACATTAGTGCTGACAGACGACCGTACACGAAAGTCTTCATCAAGCAAAAGTTCTGATAGCGTTAGTTGGCTGGCATTTGAATTTCTGGCTACGCGCATCCTAACTTCACTATTTTTATGCTGCGCTAATGCAGATAATACGTTTGCGGGTGTATTTGTATTTCCCGCAACTCTAAGCAATACATCAAAAGTAGGATCAGTTGCCAACTCTTTTAACGTTTTAATGCTAGTACTAGGGTTCGCAGCCACACGCGCACGCACGCGGATAAATTTGTCTAAAGCTAGCAGGGATAATATGTCAACGGAGGTACGAGGATTACTCGCACTGTCGAGTTTATTCAAATTATCGGCTTCGAGCTTATTGAGATTAGCTAGCCGCCCTTCATCTTTAGTAGCTTGGGCGCAGAGACCTTTAACGGCTGCCTTTGATAGGCCCACAGTATCAGATTCATTATGTATGGTTTCAACACGGGGTAATACTTTACTAAATTTTTTTGTATCAATGACTAGCATTGAGCCCACGTCTTTAAATACTTCCTGTATTCGCATTAGCAAATCCTTGAATATATGGTGATGAGTATCAACTACAGTAATCGGAGATAGTGGCTCGCCCTTCCAGATAACTTGGCCCACATGATTGTATTTTATACAATATTTTGAGTCTATATTCAAGTCTCCTGGGGAAATTAGATTCAGACCGGGAATATACCATAGACTGTCACTTATCGTTGTCTGCCAACTCTGTTATGAATACTGTTATGAATAAAACGTGCCAAATTAAGCTCGTCTAGCTGTAAAAATAGTGTTCAATCTCGAAGATTCTGATGCCAATTCCATCATAGCTGCAGCGCCGAGTAGATTTTAACTGTCCTGGCCGTTAAAAAGCTAAAAGGATATGCGCTCGAGTAATTTTTTCAACAGTAGAGAGACAATACGCATCCTAAAACGCCACGTACTGTCTACTACGGCATTTCCTGTGATACTATGGATTATCACCGAAATTTGCGTTATTAAATCGTTACCTGACCTCCACCCGTAGGCGGCGATGGCTGACAGCAAGAACCCATATAGGGATCAGCTTAAGCAAATGGAAGAATCAATAAGGCATATCAATGAAAAAAACCATAGAAATGCAATGGACAAAATCAACCAAGGGCACCCACGTTTACGCTAACAACGAATTAGACGCCCTTGTTTCCTCAATCTACATTAAGAGAACTGGATTACCCTCTGATGCACCCTCGAATATTAAGCTCACGATTGATTTTGAAGACGAGGGAAACAACAAATAATCCTTTAACCTAAATTAATCAGTTGAACCTACTGCGAGCGCCTCTAGCACCGAATCTAAAAGGCTTTTCGAAATATTTTTAACTCACCGTATGGGTGATACGATTTCGCGAAAAATATTCCGAAAAGCCTTTTACCTTCAGCGCTATAGTCGCTCTCGCTACGATTCAACTGATTAATTTAGGTTTAACGACAAAACGGGCAATACCAATTTACTACCATTGGGACAACAATATAGTATGGATGATGAAAATCTAAAGACTTATGCAGACCGGAAAGTTTGGCTACGGGGTTTGTATATGTTGATATTTCTATTTTTCATGGGTGTCGCAAAATTTGTAGCCTTTGCCGTCATCATATTCTTGTTTTTGACAGTACTCTTTACCGCAGAGACCAATCAAAAACTCGTCAAGTTTGGACAAAGCCTAAGCACATATCAATATCAAGTTATGATGTTTTTGACCTACAACTCCGAAAAGCACCCGTTCCCGATGGACGAGTGGCCAGATGGGTCTCGCCATTCAGATATTTCTAACATCCAGGAAACATAATATAAATTCTTGCTATTCGAAAAAGCCGCAGTATAGGTGGTCTTTCAACTGATATTGCTCTACGCAAGAGTAAGAATTAAGAAACGGCCCTCACCGAAACATAAGTCGCCAATGTTGGGATGGCACTTTTTAA
>JBGMRO010000720.1:0-2297 GCA_048061555.1 Thiohalomonadales bacterium
ATGGGGAAGTTAGTACGTGTATTAGATCCTGCTGTCAAGTATGCTTTAGATTTAGGGAGGTTGGATGTTATGAAGTTAATTGGTGATGCTTTTGAAATTGGCACATTTTCGGTTAACTACAACGATTTTGATGAGCACTCTTTCATGAGAAGGAGAATTGTATATTATTTTTTGCGAGACTGTTCATTAGATGCGCTATTTAGGAAAATCAATTTTGAGAATTTTACCACGCAAAAGAAAAGGTCACATGGTGAATTTATTCATTGGTTGTATAATCGATAACGTGACGCTACAAGGAATTCGAAAACACGTAGGTTAGGGGGCGAAGCTAAACCTAACATGAGCATTGACTACGAATAAGTCGATTTAATAGTTAAATTTCTAGCTTTGCTCGCAGACTATCAAGATAAGAATAATGGACCTGATTATTAGAATAATAGTTTTTACAATCCCTTTGTTTGTTTTATTTTCATGTCAGAAAAATGTTGAGAGTAAAGAATTGTATTCTCGGTTTTCAGATTACGAGATACAAGAAATATTTATCAAAGAGCTTAAGCTAAATCACATTAAATTTAGGGCTGGCGAGGATGGGGGGATTTATTATAACTCCAAAGATTACTCGAAAGTTCAGATTATTAAACAAAATATAATAGGCGATAATTTTAATGGAAATTCCGTCACTTTCCCAAATGAGAAATACATCGATATTTTTAAACGGAATTTGGATGGTTTGGGGATACATTATAAAAGTTTTTTTAGAAGTGGCAGAGAGTATGTTTCTTGGGATGAAAAAGATAATGAAATAGTGAAGAAAAATATTGGGTTTGTTAAGGATTTTATAAATAGAGACAAAATGCGCGATTTTATCGAAAAGAGTAAATCGTAGTTGTTTAGGTTTGATCTGGCAGTTAGCGATTTATATTGGAGATGATTTATCGATATTGAAGTTCCAGCTAACGGTTACCGATGATCTTGGCGTCACCGGCACAGCCTTTAAAAACATGCAACTAAAGCGGTGATTCCTGTTATAATTTTCTGGATTATATACATACCTACATCATGAAAGGTGGTCTGAAATGAGTGTTGCAAAACAAGAAGTTGAAGCCTTATTAAAAAAACTGCCGGATGAATGTACATTAGAAGATGTGCAATATCATCTTTATGTGATGGAGAAAATCCAACATGCTATTAAAGTCGCGGATGAGCAAGGAACCGTCTCGCAAGAAGTAGCGGAGGCAAGATTAAGTAAATGGACTACACAGTAACATGGTCTCCAGAAGCACTTGACGATGTTGAATCTATCGCGAGATATATCGAGAGAGACTCAACATTCTACGCAAAAGCAGTTGTTACTAAGATCGTTGAATTATCACGCAGCTTAGTATCCCTACCAAAGCGGGGTCGAATAGTACCTGAGCTTGAAGATCACAATATCCGTGAGCTGTTTGTCTATAGTTACCGGCTTATCTATCAAATCCGAAAAGATAGCACTTATCATTGCTGTGGTGCATGATAAGTGACAGCTGACGCCAGAGGGCTGATTATGCCCAATCAATAGCTTGCGTAGACTTTTGTGATCCAACTGATTAATCTAGGTTCAGGCATGAATTATATATTTCACCGCCGTTCTCTAGGTATTCTAACAATACTTGCTTAGCTTTATTTCGATTCACTTCTTTTATAACCTTGATGCCTTTGTCTTCCAGGGCACCACTCCAGTCTGAGATCTTGGCGCCTTCGTCAAAGCCGGTCTCACGCGCGTCGGCGTCTGTTGCGCCGGTGATAACTTGCCGTACTCCAGACCAGGGTATGGCGCCCAGGCACATTGCGCAGGGTTCGGTGCTGGTCATTATCTCTAGTTCCGTTGGGCCTTGCCCTAGGTCAAAGGTGTCGAGCTTTCTCTGTGCTAAGGTAATCGCAATCATTTCCGCGTGTAATATCGAAAGTTTTTCTGTTGTAACCCGGTTTACCCCCAACGAAATAAGCTTGCCGGATTTACTTTCAAAAATAGCCGCCGCGAAGGGGCCGCCGGTTTGTTCCAGTATGTTTCTTCGAGAGGCCTCAATCACAAATCCCATACGGTCATGGATGTCTTTACAGGTCGTATACCGTTGGCTGTATTCTGTCAGCCAGCCCGGCAAGGAAATTTGAATTTGGGTAGCTTGGGTAAACATCGGTTTTTTAATCACAAAAAAAACGCCCTGCTGCAGAACAACAGGGCGTGGAGTATCACTATCTTGTGATTTTAATGCTTAAATACTTTTAGCCTAAGACCCTTATTACTTTAAGTGACAGGT
>JBGMRO010000721.1:0-2295 GCA_048061555.1 Thiohalomonadales bacterium
CAGTAGCGTTATTTATCACGGTACCATCCAGTAGAAGAGATGAAACATCCAGCGGTCAACGATAGCGAATCTGGGATTATGGTGTTCTCCGGGAATGCAAACCTGGAGTTAGCACAGTCCGTGGTCGAATATCTAAATATCAATCTCGGCAACGCAATCGTTAGTCGGTTTAGCGACGGCGAAGTCATGGTCGAGATCATGGAAAATATCCGTGGTCGAGACGTCTTTATTATTCAACCGACTTGTGCGCCGACCAATGATAATCTGATGGAATTATTGGTCCTGATCGATGCCGCACGACGGGCCTCGGCGAGACGTGTTACTGCGGTTATTCCGTATTACGGTTATTCTCGGCAAGACCGCAGGCCACGATCGGCACGGGTACCACTGACGGCCAAGGTTGTGGCCGACATGATAACGTCTGCGGGTGCAGATCGAGTATTGACCATTGATTTACACGCCGATCAGATCCAGGGCTTTTTTAATGTCCCTATGGACAATATATACGCATCACCTATTTTGCTTGGGCATATTTGGCGACAGGAATTTCACAAGCTGATGGTCGTATCACCCGATGTCGGTGGTGTCGTTAGGGCTCGTGCCTTGGCCAAGCGTTTGGATGATGCAGACCTTGCCATTATCGATAAACGTCGACCACGGCCTAATGAAGCGCAGGTGATGAACATTATCGGAGATGTCCAAGGTCGCCAGTGCGTCCTGATCGATGATCTAGTCGATACAGCCGGTACCTTGTGCCAAGCCGCGGCGGCACTAAAAAATCGGGGTGCCGAAAAAGTTATCGCCTGTTGTACGCACGCGGTTTTGTCGGGTAGCGCGGTAGAAAATATCAGCAACTCGGTATTGGATGAATTAGTGGTAACCGATACCATTCCGTTGCGGGCAGAGGCCAAGGCGTGTAAAAAAATACGCCAATTGAGTATCGCAGACTTGTTGGCAGAGACCCTACGTCGGGTCAGCAGCGAAGAGTCCGTGAGTTCGCTGTTTATGGATTAGTTTTTTCGTTTTTGGGGGTTTGAGTTTAGATGCCGGATGGTTGGTGTGTCTAAGCGCAGAAAGGCAGTTTCTTGGTCGCGGGAGACTGTAGAGAGATCGACCTTAGGTCGGTTATTGATTGATAACAATTTAATATGGGGAGAAATAACATGGCGAATGATTTTACCGTAGTAGCCGAATCCCGCGCAGACGTAGGTAAGGGTGCGAGCCGCCGCTTACGTCACACGGGCAAGATTCCAGGTGTACTTTATGGCGCTGGCAAAGATGCAATGTCCATTACAATGGGGCACGACCATGTCATGCATCATCTAGAACACGAGGCCTTTTATTCACATATTTTGTCACTCGAACTAGACGGTAGTACAGAAAAAGTGGTGCTCAAGGATGTGCAGCGACACCCTAGCCAAGCCAGAATATTGCACTTGGACTTTTTGCGCATTAGTGAAACCGCCAAGATTCATATGCATGTACCAATACATTTTGTCGGTGAAGAGGAAGCACCCGGTTGCAAAGAGGGTGGTAAAGTTCAACATCTGATGACGGGTGTCGATATCGCTTGCCTGGCCAAAGATCTGCCCGAATTTCTGGAAGTAGATCTGTCCAACGTGGCGTTGGGGGATTCACTCCATCTAAGCGATATCAAGGTATCTGCAGGCGTAGAGATCCCTGCATTAGCCCAAGGTGACGATCATGATTTACCGATAGTCAGCATCCACAAACCGAAGAAGGCCGTTGAAGTAGAAGATACGCCTGCGGCAGCTGCTGACGAGGGTGCTGCGGAAGAAGGTGGTGGTGACGCTTAACGTTTGTACACTGTTAATGTCTTGAACCGAACCGGCATTGTTGTTTGAAAATTCAGCTTATCGTAGGCCTTGGTAATCCAGGTGCCCAGTACGAGCAGACCAGACACAATGTCGGTTTTTGGTTTGTAGACCTTATTGCGCGGCAATGCACGGTCAGTTTTCGCGCCGAGAATAAATTTCAGGGTGAAATCGCCAAGGCCAGTATTGTGGGTGTAGATAACGTCGCGGCCGATGTGTGGTTATTAAAACCGATGACGTTTATGAATAACAGTGGCCAGTCGATTGGTGCGCTAAGCCGATTTTATAAGATACCGGTAGAAGCGATGTTAGTCGTTCACGACGAACTCGATTTACCCTCGGGTACGGCGCGGTTGAAAAAGTCCGGTGGCCATGGTGGTCATAATGGCCTGCGTGATACCATTGCACATCTAGGTGTGAATACCTTTAATCGATTGCGTTTGGGTATTGATCACCCAGG
>JBGMRO010000722.1:0-2294 GCA_048061555.1 Thiohalomonadales bacterium
TGTGACTATATCAAACTTAGGGATATCACCACGATTGTTCCAGCCATATAATAAACCTGCCCCATATGCGCCTCTAGTGCCGCCCCCGGATAGTGTTAATATATTAAATGGGACAGTACCTTCACTATTACTATACGCGTTCGCTTTTTTAATGAGTATACTGCCGATGCTGTCTCTAAGCGTGAAGGGTCCTTGCTTATTAATGTCTAAATCTAAGGCGCCCCAGGGTAGTTCTCGCGCATATTCTTGTGGTAATGCCGGCGGTCTTGTTACGCAACCCGAGGAAATGATAAACAGAAATAGCAATAATAAATTTATTAACTGCTTCTTGTTTTTAAATATTGTCATTGCATAATACAATTAGCATTACTCGCGATTTTATTTATAGTATTTATTTGGCAGTTCCCACAGGAATAGCGTGATCCCAAAGCATAGTTTATTGGTGTAAACTGCAAAACCGAATTATTGCCTGGTTTTATCTTTTTGATTTTCTTCAGCACTCAATGTTAAATCGGGTGTAGCTTAGACCAGCAATTTACAAATGGGGTTCTTTTTGGAGTGCGGGATTGATTAGACTCCCACGAGTGCTGGCATGTTACTTTGCTAGCTGGTCAAAGTCCAGATATCGCACGTTAGAGATATAAGGAGCCTGGGTTCAGGCCATAAGGTCGCTTCCGTTTGACGTCTCTGTGTTGAGTGAAAAATGATCTAATTATTATAAACGGGTTAATCTATACCCAAAGCGTTTGAGATTTAGGTGTTTAGGGTGAGTTATATTCATTTCCTGACAAGGCGAAATGACCAGTAATAATCGAACTATTGCGAGGAATTTCAACATAGTCAGGGAATGAATAGGACTTGCCATAAACCCGAAATTTCAATCGTTTTGGGTTTAAATTCGCTGACGAGCGCTAGGTCTATTAGTAATCTCTTCTATAATAGCTTATTTTTTGGATTTTAGAGGTAATAATGTTGGTGCTATATCATGCTCGATTATGGAAAGTGGTCATTATTTTAATCTTGTCGTTAACCGCGCTCGATGTACAGAGTCAAGGCAAAAGTTCACCATTTTTCGATATGCTCGATGGGCGTTTCGATATGTCTGATTATTTATCTGAAAACGCCTATGGATTTTTACCTGTACCAATAATTATCACCGATCCCGCGGTCGATGGTGGTCTCGGCGCGATAGGTTTATTTTTCCATGAATCCGAAGAAGAAAAGCTCAAACGGCTAAAGGCTATGAAAAAGACCGACAAAGGGGCGGCCAAACATCTGATGCCACCCAGTGTGTCAGCCGTGGCCGCTGCGGTTACCGGTAATGACTCCTTTTTCTATGGTGGTGGACATATGGGGTTTTTCAAGCAAGGGCGGATACGCTATAAGGGTGGCGGTGGTTACGGTGATGTGAATCTGGATTATTTCGGGTCGGGTAACGTTAATTTTCAGTCGCCAATAGCCTTAAATACCAAGGCGAACGGCGTCTTTCAATCAGTGCAATTTAAATTGGCCGAAAGCGTATTTTTCTTAGGTGTCTCACAGCGATATATTAGTGCAGATATCAGTCAAAACTCTTTGGGTGATCTTAACTTAATTCTGCCGCCCGATTATGCCGATGAACTAGAAAATTTATTGAGCATAGATGTGACTATTTCGGCGCTGGGACTCAATCTAGAATTCGATACCCGTGATAATGTGTTTTCACCCCAGCAGGGTTATCGTTATACCATGGAATATCTTTGGTTTCGGGACGTTATTGGCAGTGATATTGACTATGAACTTGTCAGTTTTGATGCTTTGCATTATTGGAGTTTAGCAGAGCAATGGCGCATGGGACTTAGAATCGATAGCGAGTTTGCCCGCGTAGATGATCTATTGCCACCCTTTGTGACACCTTTCATCGATTTAAGGGGTATACCCGCTATGCGCTACCAAGGTAATTTAATTGGCATTGTGGAAATCGAACTCAATTGGCAATTGGATTCGCGTTGGGGGTTAATGGGTTTTAGTGGGGTGGGGCGTGCTAGTAACAGTACCGCAGAATTTTCTAATGCGCCAAGTCAAGTCACTAAAGGATTTGGGTTTCGTTATCAAGTCGCGCGTCGTTATGGCTTTGATGCAGGCCTTGATTTTGCCTGGGGACCGGAGGATTTTGTGTGGTATATCACTGTAGGATCGGCGTGGGGTAGGTAGTGTCTATCCAAAAACGGTCTATTTCTTCAATAAAAATCTGCACGCCTTTTGGCCATGGATGGCCTTATGCTGCGAATGCATGGACGCATTAGAGCAGCTTT
>JBGMRO010000723.1:0-2291 GCA_048061555.1 Thiohalomonadales bacterium
ACGATTTTATACTTCACTCCACATGCGTACCAGGTTGACATAGGCGTGGTCTACTTGTTTGCTTTCTTTGGCCTCGGGCTGGTTTTGCATTAAGGTCTGTCGCGCGTTATTGAGGCCGTACAATATTTCTCTTCTGCTAGGGTCTCGTACTAGGCTTTGTATCCAACAAACCGCGACCAGTCGCTCGCCCTTGATAATCTTATTGACACGATGCAGGCTAGAGGCCGGATAGATCACCGCGTCACCCGCGGCAAGTTTGACAATTTGTTCTCCAAACGTCGTATTAATGACCAATTCACCGCCGCCATACTCAAGTGGATCGTTCAAGAAAACGGTTACCGCGATGTCGGCACGAAATCGACCACCGCTGGTGCCCATGACAGGATCATCAATGTGCTCACCATAGTGCATGCCTTTTGTATAACGCGCAAATACCGGTTGAGATGCCTGATGGGGCAGGGCCGCACGACGAAAATCTTCATTTTCGGCCAGGGTGCTCATAATCATACGGTCTAGATAATCGGCCTGTAACGAGGTAGGTTTCATCTCCATGTTCTGTTTAACACGACTCGCATTTTCGCCCGCAGAGTACTTGCCGTCGATAAATTCCGCTTTTGCGAGCATTTCACGCATGTTTTGTAATCGGTCGGCATCAAAAATATTCTTAATACTTAGCAACATAACTGCATCCTAATTGATTGATAGGGTAGTCGGGGTGGTTTATGCGAACCGCTTAGGCGAATACGACCCAGGTGGTCGCTATGTATTTTGTGCCTTGCTCGAGTGTCACGCCACGGTGTTCATGGGTCCAAAAAGGCGGGAACAGCAGCATTTTCCCTTGATGTGGTACTATTTTTGTATCTTGATACATAAATTCGGTTTCGCCGCCAGGACCTGGCACGTCGTTTAAGTACCAGATCACCACCAACTGGCGTTGGCTAAAATCGTGGCTGCCGCCATCGATGTGCCAGTGGTAGTGTTGCCCTGACTCGGTGCGCTGAATATTGTAACCAATATCTTTGAATGGCCCTTTAAAAAATGGGTACTGTTCCCTAAACAGGCCTAAGGCCATCGCTAAAGAACGATGTAGTATCGAGTCAATATCGCGCCAGTCTGCATGGCCGCTTGCGGCTAAATCGGTGGATTTTTTAATGGAAAGGGATTCTTCGGCCTGCTGCCCGACCCGTCCTTGATATTGCTGCTTTGGGTTGGCTTCAAATCGTCGTATGATTTCTTGGCAAATATCCGGGGTCAATGCGTTTTGGATCTCAAAAATAAAGCTGTCGGTTTTTAGCTGCTGAATTTTGTAAGGCTCGACCTTTGTACCTAGTGTGCTCATTTTATTTGATCGTGGGTTAATTATTAATTGGCGATTTTGGACTATATTTGTTTGAGAAATACAATCAATACAAACTTGGGCTAATATCGTATAGAAATGTGGATGTGTTCACAGATTTTGCACTGCTGCTATTAGGGGGTCAAGCATTCCTGCGGTATTACCTACAAACCGTTAGAGATATTCACAGCGTTTCCCATTTTTGGTCATAATGCTTAGCAATGGGCAATAATTATGGACGTTTTTATTGCTCCATAGGGTGTTTGATGAGCTCTATGGACTGTATGTTAGATTAAATATCCCAATGGCACTGGAATCTAAACGTTTGATTATTATTGGGATATACCGTTATTTCAGGCTAGTAGCGAGATATTTTGGCGTTTTTAATTGAAATTTAGGTGATATTCGGTATTATTAGCATAAGCTAATTTACTGTTATAGTCTGACTAGTGCCAGCTTGCGACCTAAATCCTAAGAAAATTTGAATAGTGTCGTGTATTCGACGGTCGTTTAACCTGGATTGCAGCTACACTAGACAAACTGTCACTAAAATAAACCGAATGGTTGAAATAATTGTACAAGTCAATTCTTTGAGCCATTCACACTAGAGAACTAATCCGTCCGTTTTATAACGGCGCCTGCCATGGGAGTAGATAATTAATGAATAGCGAGTATTACGAAGTCCTCAGTAAAATGGAAAAGGCCAAGGTAGCAAGAGATTATGTTGTTGGTTGGGCAAGTGGTTACCTACAGAATCCTGCCCGCGAAGAGCAGCGTACCAATGATGCTTATGATGCAGGTTATGCCGACGGTGAATCAAAAAATAGCTCAGGTTTCGACGCCTGGGTGGGTAAATAAAACCGCCGTCAAATAAGGACAATAACAAAGACAAGGTTTGGCGGCAGTCCGCAAAACCTTGTCTAGTCCTACTGGCGATAAATTTTACCCGTATCGA
>JBGMRO010000724.1:0-2290 GCA_048061555.1 Thiohalomonadales bacterium
TCCTGCGTTATTCTAATTACGGACTCCTGTCCTAATGAGTCGTTCTACCACTTACGTCCATGTAAGCGTCCTGCGTTGCTCTACCACCTACGTCCATGTAGGCGTGCCTTAATGCATTACCCTACTACCGTCCATCCGTGGACATATGTATAATTATTTAACTTGATACTATAACAGTATTTATGGTTTATAAGATCTTTCACATACGTTCAAGATGACAGGAAACTATGTTTGATGTGTATGTGTCGCTGTTGGCAAGTACCACTGTTTCTGCTGAACTCACCAATCAATTTTATCTACCATTGTTTTTAATTTTTTAGTACATAGAATAAGTTCTGATAATAGTTGCTCATCAATGTGAAAATGCCCTTCATATTCAGCAAGATTTCGTCTTTCATGGCACGTTGCGAATAAACGTACATGTTTTTTATCTATAGCTGTTGTATGAACTAAACATTGAAAAACAAGGTAACGCTTATCTGAACGATACCCCGATGCGCGTAATGCTGCTAATGCCAAACCATGTGCTGCGTTATATGCCAGGTCAAAACGACTTGCGTAAGACAAGCTGCTATTTTCTGCATCATTTAAACGGTCAGAAGCCGCATTTACTAAGCCAATAAACTCGCGATTATCAGCTGCTTCTTTATTTAGTTCGTGTATCCGTACCAGATTTCCCAAAGTCATCGATTACTCCTTTAATCATTATTTTAGGTTGTTCCATCACGCGGGTTACAAAACTATTACCCTCTTTTAGCTTTTTTACAAAATCAGATTTTTTATAAATTGTTGGATTTACTGTTCGCTGCAATACCTCTTCCAACGGTAACAGCACGTCCATAATATCACTATAATTTAACGATTTACCAATCAGCATAAGATCAATATCACTCGATGCCGTGTCTGTACCTTTTGATATCGAGCCATATATAAATGCCAGTTCAATTTTCTCATCAAACGGCTGTAGTGCTTGATGAATTTGGTCAGCTATGCCAAATGTCTTTTTTACGATACCTACTAATTCGTTATAGACAGGGTTGTTACTATTCGCCTGATAGTGATTTTGATTGCCTGTACGACTTACTGTCAGTATGCCTGCCCCAACTAATTTATCAAGCTCCCGGCTGATAGTACCCCGCCCCATAGAAGCCCAACGCATTATTTCATTGGTGTAAAAGCTTTTATCCGGCATGGCATAAAGTAACCCTAATACTTTCTGCTGCGATTTAGTGAATAAAGCGTCACCGATTGATGTTGCTTGCATTGCCTACCTCTTATTAATACCCAATATGGGGACTATAGTCCCCTTTTAGGGGATTTTCAAACGTTGGTTAAAGTAGGCAAGCTAATTAGGAACAATCGTAGCCAGAGAGGAATGGCACTTACTTAAGCGGCATCAAGGTGTGGTTGGCAACTATTTTATTTTATTGCCCCAGTGGTTTGGTTTGCGGTGAAGATTGCCTGAAAATGGCAGGAATTATTGTAGCTAAAGGGTAAACCCGAATTTACTGTTTTTGGGTCACTTCGTTGCGCTCATGATGGCAGGTGTGGGGTGTGCCCAGGTTGATATAAAACATGGCTTTTATTGATATGGCTAATTAGCCATATTTACGCTACACTTTTGTTTATGATCGAAACGGATTTCGAATGGGATGAGTGCAAGAATATTGCTAATCAAACGAAGCACGGTGTTTCTTTTGAAGAGGCGCAGTGTGCTTTTCTGGATGAAAATCGTGTTATTGCAGAAGACCTGGACCATAGTCAGAATGAAAAGCGCTTTTACTGCTTTGGCTTAAACGAACAAGGGAACGGTATCCTTACTGTTCGATTTACATACCGGCTTAATTGTATTCGGATTATCGGTGCAGGCTATTGGCGGAAAGGTAAAAAAATTTATGAGCAAAACAATTAAATACAGTAACGAACCTATTGGTGATGTTAAGTTGGTGTCTGACTTTCTTCCATCGCCAAAGGAGCTTGCGCTTAAAAATCAAAATACCAAGGTAACGATATCGCTTAGTTCAGAAAGTGTTGCCTATTTTAAAGACGTTGCAAAAAAACATCATATGCAGTACCAAAAGATGATTCGTCAGTTGCTTGATGAGTATGTGCAGCATCAAAAAAATACTGATAAATAATTCCACTTTTATTTGTTTCTGTACTTAGGCAGGGACAGGCCCTTCGGTAATTGCTCCTGCATTACCCTACTACCGTCCATCCATGGACATATGAATTACTCTAATAACCTACATCCCTGTAGGGATCGGCTTCACTTCGTTGTGCTCAGGGT
>JBGMRO010000725.1:0-2274 GCA_048061555.1 Thiohalomonadales bacterium
TATCGCCCCTTTTGTCAGGTGCGCTGGCCTTAGGGGCTGGAACCGTGCAAGCAGCAGATGTATTTCTGTGTGCCGGCGCCTTTAACAAAACAATGGATTCAGATGGTGTGGTTATCCCGATGTGGGGCTTTGCGCAAGTCGCAACATTAGGTGAACTAGTAGCCGGCTGTAGTTCGGATGCGACTAAACCACCACCAACCGTACCCGGTCCAATGTTGACCAATCAAGATACAGGTACAGGGTTGGTCATTCACTTGTTCAACGATGGCCTACCCGAGAACATATCGATTGTCATTCCCGGCCAAAACGCCACGGCGAGTCGCACTCCACAGTATTTTGTCGATGGGCAAGGCAGGCGACGTGTACGCGCATTTACCAACGAAGCGACACCGGGCGGTGCTGTAGCTGTTTATGGCTGGACTACCTTGAAGGCCGGTACATTCATGTATCAAAGTGGTAGTCACTCTGCACTACAAGTTCAGATGGGACTATACGGTGGGCTTACGCAAGACTCGGGCATTACCGAAGCCTATCCCGGTAAAACATATTCCAGTAGCGTAAACCTGTTTTACAGTGAAATAGATCCGGTCTTGCATAATACTGTCGCCGCTGGAAATTATTCGCAGACGCCGGGTCCGGGTTTGACTACAAGTACCATCGATTATAATCCACGCTACTTTTTACTCAATGGCACGGATGTACCTGTACACTCAACCACCACCGGGGGCGGGGCGACATTGGTCCGTTTCTTTAATGCAGGATATCAAAACCATGTACCCGTCTTTATGGGGTTGACCATGGACATGATTGCTGAAGACGGCAATCCTTATAACTACATTAAAAAACAATATTCGGTCTTATTAGCCGCGGGACAAACAGCCGATGCGATGATTACACCGGCTGCGGGTAGTTATTCCTTCTTTGATCGTATGCTTAATCTGACGAATAAAACCCAGGGTGGCGCGACGGTACTGGCGCTGGCGGCGAATACTACCGCGAATACAACAAAACAAACTCCCGGTAGTCTAGTGAGCGTGCTTCTTGTTAATGACCCAACATCGGATCTCGACGGCGATGGCGTAATTGACTCTCAAGATAACTGTACCTTTGCAAAAAACGCCGGCCAGCAAGATAGTGATAACGATGGTTTCGGTAATATGTGTGACGGAGATTTAGATGGAAAAGGGACTGTCGTAGACTTCGTGGATTATGCAATTTTTGGCGCAAGTTATGGTGCGGTAAACGGTGATGCAAATTTTAAAGCTGCCGCTGATTTTAATAGCGATGGCAAAGTTGATTTTGTGGACTACTCAATATTTAGCGGAATGTATAATAAAGCGCCGGGTCCGGCAGGGGTAGTACCGTTGTAACAAGTTTTGCAATAATAAGAAGGTAAAGGTTATAATATCAGGGAAACATGGTGTTCTACCTTCTTCGATGTTTGCTTAATTTTTGGTGCTGTCACTTGGCCGGAAAGTTACGTTGTATATTAAACATTAGAATTTGGTCATATAAACATAAGGAGTTGAAAGAAAATGAAACTAACACTAACACAATACTTTAAAACAGGCGCTCTATCAGCAATGTTGCTGTTGGGGGTCGTCACAAACGCAAATGCGATACCCATGCTTACCTTCGTGAATGCAGCCGATGGTACGTCCACCGCAACAGTCGGTCTAGGTCAAACGGTCACCTTTGATATTATGGTTTCAGGTTTTAATCAATCCCCTGCGAATAATGGCGTTCCTGCAAATACTGGCCTTTTGGAAACTGCAAAAATCTTCTTCAGTTACGATACAACTCGCGCAGTAAGTGTTGGAACCCCTGGGGTAGCTTTAACTACTCCATATGAATTCAATCCTTTTGAGCCTCTTGTAAATGATACCACGGCGAATAATTTTCAATTTACCGCTGCGATGCCCATAGGCGCACCTGACACACCTCGCCTAGGCGGTAATTTTAAGCTAGCTTCGGTCACCTTTCTTGCTGACGCCATGGGTACCTCAAACTTAACGTTTCTCGCGAATACAGTTTTGGTCGATACGAATTTCTCCACTTTTAAGCCTGGTTTCGCGATAACCGCTGCCGCTATTACTGTTGTACCCATTCCGGCTGCAGTTTGGTTATTAGGATCGGGTCTTGTTGGTCTGTTAGGCTTTGGGCGTTTGCGTCGTAAATCAAACACATCAGTAGTCGCTGCTTAAAATCAGCTAATTACTATTCGTCTGTGCTGGATAAGATATGCAGATATTCAAGTCTTATATACACAATGGC
>JBGMRO010000726.1:0-2274 GCA_048061555.1 Thiohalomonadales bacterium
CGCAAGGCGTGTTTAACGATTTCACGACGGGGCGCACAAAAGAGACAGCAAAAGGCGTGGGGAATCCTGCGAAGCGCATGAGTAAAGAGCGCGTGCTTAAGCTAAATGATTTTGAGTCCGAGTATTACATGCTGGAAAATTACAGTGATAGCGGCGGGTATTATGCGGCCCATATATCAGAGCGCACCAGTATGGCGGGTGACACAGCATTGATGGAAAAAGCCGGGCCGGATGCTCGCGATAATGTCGAGACCGTAATAAAAAGAATTCGCGCAACCGCAAGAAAAGGCGGTCAAGAAGAGTACGAGCGATTTGATAAACGGATAAGAGCATTAGAGAAAAATGTATGGCCGTTAATTGATGGCAGCGGGCGCGATCCTGATTCGCATGCCGTCGCTAAATTCTTACAGGGTTATCGCTCAATTAATAATTGGGCCATGCTGGGAATGGCGACGGTTTCATCGTTCCCAGACATTGCGATTTACGCCGCCACGGTTAAGCATGATGGCGGTAGTTTTTTGGGCGGCGCACTAGAGGCAATTCAATCGGTTATAGGGCATGACCAGAAAGGCAACAAGGCTTTGCTTTCTGAGCTGGGTATCTTTTTGGATACCGCGAGGTCAGCGAGCATGCAGCGCTATGATATTGACCGCATAGAAATTGGTCTGTTTTCAAAAATGAATGAGGTCTATTTTAGGCTAAATCTCTTATCTCATTGGACGGAACGACTGGCAACAGGACATGCATTAAGTCGCTCGTCAGAGTTGGCCGGATTGTCGGGCACAAAGTTGGCTAACCTAAATGAAGGGAAGCGCAGAATGTTGCGTCAGTTTGGTATTGAGGAAGCCGAATGGGACATGATACGAAAAGGCACATTAGTCAGTGCGGGTGATAAAAAATTCTTGTCCCCTGAAAGTATTTATGAAGTTGATGATGCAATCATTAGTCAGTACCTAAAAGGCAAAGGTATGCCGTCGAATAAAACCTCTATTGAAATGGTGCGGCATGACATAGACGGAAAAATGAAGGGCGTGTTTAGCCGGGCAGATTCAGCGTCACTTAAGCCGAATGTGGCCACGCGAGCATTTATGACACAAGGGCTTGATCCCGGCAGTGTTCGGGGGGCGGTATTAGCGAGCACTTTGCAATTTAAAGCCTACCCTATAACGGTTATTCGGCAAACGCTACAGCGTGAAATATACGGGCACCGTTCTGATTTTCCAACATTAGGGCAAGCCGTTAGAAGCCCCACCGCAATAGCAAATGTTGCGCGGTTTGCGGCACTGGGAACAATGATTGGATTTTTAACCATCTACACAAAAGATTGGTTCGCAGGGAAAAAGACGCCAGAAATAACGGATGAAAACTTTGGTAGTTTTTTTGCCCGGTCGTTATTGGCATCAGGAGCGTTTAGTTTTTGGGGGGACTTCTTTGTTGGTGAGGCTAAAAGTCGGTACGGAACAAGCCCGATTGCTTCAGCATTTGGCCCTATAGGGCAGGACGTTGAGCGCATACTCAAACTGCGCACCAAAATTTGGCAAATAGAGCCTGATTTTGAAGGGGCGGCTTTGGAGGCGACGCGAATAGCAATGGGGAAAATTCCGCTCAATAATTTATGGTCTACCAAGTATGCATTTGATTATTTGGTGCGGTATAACATCATGGAATTGACCAAGCCCGGCGCATTAAGGGAGATGGAGAGAACGAAAAAAAGAGAGATGGGGGTCGAGTTTTATATGCCTCCTTCAAGCGTTATTCCACGCGGCGGCGGCTTGCCTAACTTTTAAGGTGATTTATGACAGTTCTAACTACAACTAGCGATATTTCGTATAACGGGAGCGCCGGGCAAACTGCGTTCGCTTATAATTTTAGGGTCGATGAAAAAACCGATATGGTGGTGACCCTCGACACGGTTCCCGTGAGCCAGAACGATTTCACTATGACCGGGCTAGGTTCTGCATTGGGTGGCACCGTCACCTTGACTACGCCGTTAATATTATCTGCTGTGGTGGTGTTGGCACGCCAGCTTGACCCGACACAGGAAGTTGATTACCAGCCGTTTGATCCGTTCCCCGCTGAGACGCATGAGGGCGCATTAGATAAGTTAACCATGTTGATTCAAGGGAATAATGCATCAGTTGCACGCTCGTTACGATTTCCGGTAGGCGACAATGCAAATCCAATTTTACCCGATGTTGCTAATCGTAATTCTAAATACTTAGCGTTTGATGCATTGGGTGAAGTGGTCACGATTCCCGGCACGAACGAAAGTCC
>JBGMRO010000727.1:0-2266 GCA_048061555.1 Thiohalomonadales bacterium
GTTGAAGCAATACCGGATACGAAAAAAGAAATTGAAGGCATTAGTCAAGCTGAAACTGATGCTGAATCAAAGCCAGAAATAACAGTTTCTCCCCCGAGTGTCATTGAAATTTTTAGTGAAACCGATGTAGAACAACAGCCAAATATCATTCCATCAAATGCTCCGCAAGATAAATATAATCGTGGCACACCACTTAGCAGTGTTTTAGGCCTAAGCAAAGCATTAAAAGCCGGTGATTTCAAACTCGCCACCAACTATTTAGATATGCGAAACCTACCTCAAGATATTGCTGAAGAAGGCGGAGCTGAGTTGGCGAGAAAATTACTCGTCATTGCTGAGCGATCATTTTGGTTTGACGTTAATTCTATCAACAATACACCTCAAGGTGCTCAAAAAGACGAATTACCTTCGTACCGAGATCGAATTACCCGACTTGAGACAGCAGACGGCAATGTCGACATCTTAATGCAAAGGGTACCGAGAGAAGATGGCCAAAGAATCTGGATGATATCGAATCGAACTGTGGCAAAAATTCCGCGCCTCTATGAACAATTCGGGTACGGAGTCATCGGTGACAAATTATCACGAACATTCCCGCACTACGAGATTATGGCCTTACAAATCTGGCAATGGCTGATGCTGTTTGGGATAATTTTAATCGCATATATCATTTCTTGGGTAATCACTTCAATTGCAAATTTGTTTTTACGCAACTTTATTACATCGAGAACGGTGAGAATTCAATATTTTATTTCTAAGCCGGTTCGATTTCTTTTTGTCATACTTATTACGCGTGCAAATTTTGACACTTTAGGGCCCTCGTTAACAGCACGTGCATTATTTGAAGCGAAAACTTTACTTATTCTGGCTGTCGCCTGGCTATTAACCGGTATTGCAGATGTATTGTTGGGTCGATTGGGTGATCGCTTAAAGGCAGCTGGCAGTCAAACTGCAGAAACATTATTACGACCCGCTGCGACGGCACTAAAAATTATTATTTACATCGTGGCAGCAATTATTTGGCTTGATAACATGGGTTTCAAAGTGACCACTTTGTTAGCTGGCTTAGGGGTTGGTAGTGTTGCCGTGGCATTGGCAGCACAAAAATCCATTGAAAATCTTATCGGTGCCATTACGATGTACACCGCTCAACCTGTACGCGTTGGTGATTATTGCAGGCTCGGTGATACAAGTGGAACAGTAGAAGAGCTTGGCCTAAGAGCGACAACGCTACGAAAGCTGGATCGCACATTGGTCACCATCCCTAATTCATCTTTTGCGAACAATGGGATTGAAAATATTTCTAAACGTGATAAGTTTCTCTATAAACGAACAATTAGATTGTGTATCGATACATCGCCCGATCAACTGAGATACATCTTAGTTGAAATTAGGAAAACTCTCTACTCTCACGCCAAAGTTATTCAAGATCCCGCTCGCGTGAGATTTGTCGATTTTGGCGAACACTCGTTAAATATTGAAATTTTCGCTTATATCGATATTCAGGACATCAATAATTTTCTGGCAATCGCAGAAGACATTAATTTGTATATTATGGATATCATCGCCGCGTCAGGTTCACGCCTTGCAATTCCTACACAGGCCATAAAAATTAGTAAATCTGAAAAACTCGATGAAAACCGTATTCAAAAAGTAGAAATGCAAGTCGAACAGTGGCGAAAAAACGACGAACTGAATATCCCTGAGTTCTCATCACAAAACCGCGATAACCTTAAGGGCACACTTAGTTACCCGGCCAAAGGATCGACAGTGTCTAAAGAGAAATAGATGATATGGAAATATAACTTAACTTGAAAAAAATTTTACCTAAAAAAGGGAGTTACAATGCAAAGATGTAAAAAATTAATGTCGCCAATTTTGTTTTTGATACTATTCACATTACTCATTAGCGTTACCACCAGCGCGTCAGCTGAGGGTTTGGACAGGAACAGCCGAATCGGGGTAGCCGAATTTCGGGGGCAGGGTTTTACGGCTGCCTTGCATTCGTGGTTTGAGTTTCCCTCAGCGGATACCAGTAAGCTTGAGGTTTGGGGCTATACCGACCGTACCTCTTATGCGCCGGGTGAAACTGTCAACTTGCACGTCAGTACCACCGCGAAGCAGTTCGATATGATTATCGTGCGTGAAGGTGGCAAAAATGAGGTTGTGCTGGAAAAGACAGGCATTGCCGGAAAGCACTATTCCACCCCTAAAGATGCCTACCGAACCGGTCCACGCTGGCCGGTGTCGCAAAAGCTGAAAATAC
>JBGMRO010000728.1:0-2263 GCA_048061555.1 Thiohalomonadales bacterium
TACGCTGCTGGGATATTTTGATGAATAACCACCTGATTACGACCTGAGGACTTTGCTGTATATAGTGCCTGATCAGCATGTAATAGCAGCAGGCTACCGATTTCCTGTGCGCTCATATTTTCCTCGGTTAGAGCGGATAATACATCCATGCCTATTGAGACTGTTATACTAAGCCCGCCTTGCTCACAGCTAAGCCTTGAATCTGTTTCTACCGCTTTACGCAAACGCTCAGCAATTTCAGTTGCCTTTTCTAATGTTACCCCCGGTAAAACAACCGCGAATTCTTCACCACCATACCTGGCGACTATGTCACAGGCCCTTACCTGTTCTTTGATAAGTTTCACTAACTGGGTTAATACAAGATCACCAACATGGTGTCCATAAGTGTCATTGACTCTTTTAAAGAAATCGACATCCAGAAACATGCAGGCAAGATTATCACTCTGCCTTAAACTACGTTCAATTTCATCAGCAAAACGCAAATCGAAATAGCGTCGATTGTAGGCCTGTGTTAATGGATCCTGATAGCCAATTTCTTTTATTCGCTGCTGATTCAGGCAGTTTTCAATAGCAACTGCCGTCATCGCTGATAATTTTTGCAGAAAAGTGGTCGCTATACCGGCCTCATACCGATTTTTATCTCGACTGAGTAATAACAATGTACCTATTAACTGATTACTTCGAATCAAAGGCAATACAGCAGCACTCTTACAATGTTCAATATCTTCAAGTCCACCCAGCATCCACTGATATTGATTAATAACGTCAGGGCCTAAAACTGGAAAAGTTTTAAGAGTTGATATTTTTTTCTTATCTTTCTCAAAATCCAGAATAATCAGTTTTGATTCATATAAGGTTTTAGCATCTGTATCGTGCCCGTAGAATAGTTTTTCTACATCATGATCAAAATCAATAAGCGTCATAACGACGCCCTGCAACTGAAATCGTACCTGCATCTGAAACAGGACATAATCGCGCAACTGGGCTGGTGTATTAGCGGATATAACCTCAAAGCCGAAGGAATCAAATAGCGCCTGTTTTTGCTCATTAGTTCGAGCACGGCGCAATAAATTGTCTAACTGCCGCCTTAGCTTCCGGTTTTCGGTGAAGATGGTGTCTCCCATATAAATGAGTGTATAACAATTTTATGGCTAAATGAAAATTAATCGATAAAAGTGCAGGCATTACAATGATGGTGTTACCAGGCGTATTTTTGTATTGTGTAATCAGGAATAGCCGGTGCTTTTGCAGCTCTTCCTCATTCCCACCGTCGGGGACAGACCGGTGCTTTTCCGCTCTGTCCCCTTAACCAATACCACGCAAAGCCAACAGCGTCGTGAACCACTCCGCCAGCACATCATGCCAGCTGGAGGCTTAACTGGGTACGGGTTCTTAATGCGGCTGGTGGTATGGGTAAAGGGGACAGAGCGCCAAAAGGCGGCGGTCTTTCCCCGAGGGAGATGCACCTGAGCAGTTACAGCTTTCATTTTTATACGGGCAAAAAAAAAGGCCCCGACGATAATATCGTCGGAGCCTTTTTAGGTGTTAAATCCTGGCAGTGTCCTACTCTCACATGGGGAGACCCCACACTACCATCGGCGCTAAATCGTTTCACTTCTGAGTTCGGGATGGGATCAGGTGGTTCCAACTCGCTATGGCCGCCAGGAAAACGGGTTTGAGGTGCGCGATCTTTCAATCGCCAGCCTCTCAACCGGATGAGCCCCGTTCGGTCTCATCCAGCCTTAATCTGGATTCAAGTTATTTTTGGTTTCACATACATCAACATAATTACTATTTACGTTTAAAAATAGCCAATGTGATTGTGTTGTATCACGTCGCTTAACACAAGTGTTACCCACCAAGATCAACTTACCTTGCAGCCACCTCCCTTTTCGGGAGTCCACTTTTCAGTGGGGCATACAAGTCACTTGGGGTTATATGGTTAAGCCGCACGGGCAATTAGTACAGGTTAGCTTCACACATTACTGTGCTTCCACACCCTGCCTATCAACGTTGTAGTCTTCAACGACCCTTTAGAATCTTCAAGAGATTAGGGAAACTTCATCTCGAGGCCTGCTTCCCGCTTAGATGCTTTCAGCGGTTATCAGTTCCGAACGTAGCTACTGGGCAATGCCATTGGCATGACAACCCAAACACCAGGGGTTCGTCCACTCCGGTCCTCTCGTACTAGGAGCAGCTCCTCTCAAGTTTCCAACGCCCACGGCAGATAGGGACCGAACTGTCTCACGACGTTCTAAACCCA
>JBGMRO010000729.1:0-2258 GCA_048061555.1 Thiohalomonadales bacterium
TACGACTCAAACCCGTAATCACCGCCACGCGCGAACTGGTCTTTATACGATTAGGAAGAGAAAAATGCTTAAACGCAATATTGACGTATGCTCGTTTCGTGAGCTCAGAAAATTCGCTATGTGATACCTCGAAACGCAACAAAAGTTTCACCATAGGATTCAACATACGTATCACGGCACAACTCAATATTTTTTTGAACTCTTCCATAATTGTAATAATAATTACAATATTTATTAAAGTCAATTTTTGTAATTTTTATTACAATTATACGCCAGGGTGGCGTGTGAGGAAGTTAATAGCTTGTTTTTACTAGTAATATTTCTACAAACTCACCGATACTTCCAATCATGTACGCAATTAACCATGCAATGAGTCAATGCAATCTCATAAATTTCTCTACATATTCGTCTATTGTACATTAATCAACCTATTTTTAGTGTCACATATTCACCACCATTTAGTGCACCCCAATCCAATGCGCTTCGACGGGCAGACGATGTTGAGCACACATTCCAGATGCAGCAACGTAAGTTGATTAGTCGGTTTTTTGTACAATGACAACGCCACGTCTTACTTAGTGAGAGAGGAGGGTAAATTTCGCGCAGGTCGTCGAAATATAACTAGTGCCTATCCATTAGCAATGGCTTAATCTGCGTATTTAGCAGTGATAGGGATACTTAATCCTAGATTAATCTTACGATTTGCAGAATGTAGCATTGCTAATGGATGGGCATTAACCAAAGACAGCGAAGAAGAACTACAAAAAATTCTCTCTGGCGAAAGCAATAAAGAACCCGAGATGGCATAATAAAGCCCCCCTCGCCTCTCTTTAAATAGACGGGGCGTGGGAGTAACTCTAATAATACTACTCTCGGCACAACACGATGCGATAACGGGCATTACCGCTTCTTAATCGATCCAACGCCTTATTAATATCGTTAAAATTAAATTTTTCGACCACTGGTTTTATATTATGTTGTACTGCAAAGTTTAACATTTTTGCTATTGTAGCGGGGCTACCAACCGGCGATCCTGAAATCGATCGCTGCCCCATGATTAATGACATGGCGTTAATATCGAGAGGATCTAAGGTCGCTCCCACAAAATGTAAACGTCCCTTAGACTTAAGTGTATTAAGAATTGCATTCCAATCCAGCTTTACATTAACCGTGGAAATTATGTAATCAAATTGGCCTGCCACAGATTCTAGTTCGGCAGAATCACTAGAACTGATGACTTCATGCGCACCCATTTCTAATAACTCTTTTTTCTTATCGATAGTGGATGTAAATGCAGTGACCTTACAACCCCAGGCGTTTAAAAATTGTAGCGCCATATGTCCCAAGCCACCAACGCCGACCACAGCAACCTTGTCGGTCGAAGAAATATTAAATTGTACCAAGGGATTAAAAACCGTGATGCCACCACAAAAAAGTGGGCCGGCCGTTTCTTTATCAATATGGTCTGGTAACTTTATTACGCTGACCGCACTTGCCCGTACCTTATCGGCAAAGGCACCATGGCGAGAGACAATGGTTCCCTGACTAGAAGCACATAGATTATGATCGCCAGATAAGCACGCATGACAAGTCATGCAATAACCTGCATGCCAGCCTAAACCGACCGCATCACCGAGCTTGAGATGGCTAACCTTTGCACCCAGCAAGGATATAGTTCCGATTGCCTCATGCCCAGCAACCAGTGGATACTCTGACATACCCCATTCATTATCAATCATACTTAAATCACTGTGACAAATCCCACAGTATTCTATATCAATTTCAACATCGTGTTCAGCGAGCACACCCGGATCGTACTCGAAGGGTTTAAGCGTCCCATTGGGTTCATCTGCAGCATAAGCATTAATCATGTGATCTCCTTATTATATTGTTCCATTCGCGCAGTGTAGCACAAGAATCACCCTTACTGCTGCATTTACCCTGTAGAAGATATGTGAAATACTCTATGTATACAGAGTAAAATTGTTATTAGAAGGCAGTTTCTGGAAACCACAACAGGCAAGATCCAGAAACGGGTTGTACTCGTCAAAAAGTATGTGTATCGGATAGGAAGCGGCACTGCAATTTATTACTCCTACTAACACAATTATGAGATACTGCCGCTAAAGGCATTCGTATCTCTAATTTATTTCATTGGCCTTTCATTACCGGACAGCGTATACATGCGAATATTATTTCGAGATTTCTATTTAGGTTTACGATTAGCTATTCTTTTGCTTGCACTGACAGCCTGTGCC
>JBGMRO010000730.1:0-2252 GCA_048061555.1 Thiohalomonadales bacterium
GCCATGGATGGCCTTATGCTGCGAATGCATGGATGCATTAGAGCAGCCGATCTTGAGGAAATATCCTCGTTTGTGGACGGACACTAATAAATTCAGCGTATTAATCTAACTCTGCCAATATTTGTTTAATATTCGTTGTTATTATATTTCTGGCTCCACTGAAGTTTTCTATAACGGCTAATTTTTTTAGCCGCGAAAAAAAAACTAATATAAAAATTATAATCCAACAACAACCATCGCGTAAAGAATGACAAAATTTGAGTTGCAATATGCGAACTCCATTGATTAATACCTGACATGTGACGCCATGAAAAAATAAATTTGTTGCGGCGACTAATCATTTTTCTTTTGCTGCTTTTTTGCGTTGCCGCTATAGTTGAGCTCGCTTTGTGGTATGCAATACATTCAGCGGTATATATAATGTTTAGATTATTATTGATTGCACGAAGCGCCAGGTCGGAATCTTCCCAATAATAGGGTGCGTAAATTTCGTCGAAACCACCCAGTGATTTAAAATTTTCCGTATTGCAAATAAAACAACATCCTAGCGCTGAAAATTCCAAAATATCGCTATGGTTTTCTCCTGGAGTATTTCCTGTTCGAAAACGTAAAAAACCTCGTTTAAAATATAATCGCGTCGTTTTATCTATGTTAATAATATTATCAATACTGTCGGCGTAATTATAGATATCTCCTTTTATCGCAAATGCATTGCTCTGAATTAATATCTTTATTCCCAACAGGAAGTAATCCTCATTAAACGTGACATCGGTATTACTAATACAGGTATACTTTGCATTCGTGTTTCGTACGCCAAGATTACAGGTAGATGAAAAGCCGCTATTTTTAATTTGGCTTACAATTTTAATAGCCGGATAATTTTTATTCAGAAATTCTACGCTGTCATCTGTCGAGCAATCGTCGGCGACAATTATCTCGAAACTATGGCCACTTTTTGTAAGTGCCTTGTATATTGACGGCAAATTATCCGCTAATAAATTTCTGCCATTAAAGTTAGGCAAAACTACCGATATGCATTTATTCATTGTTTAATTCCAGTGACTCGCCCAAAAATGCATAGTTCGTTGGGTCTCAAGCAATTTTTCACCTATGTTACGCTCGCAAACTTTTTAATATCTAAGAATTTCGTGAATCGGCCGGATCAGGGAGATACGCCCTTTATACCCCGATTAAAATCTATTAAAACAACAGCTTAACTATATGTGCCAACCTAACTGGACATCATAGCATAATATCAAATGATGACCAGCTTAAAATCGAGAACCGTCCGCAAGGAAATCCTAGATAATTACACAGTTACTATAAAATGCGGGCAATGAAGGTTATGGTCTACTAAGATGTATCATCATATCTTGCCATAATATTGGGGCGAATAACGGTGACGGTGGATGGTTTCGCCGTTAAAATACAGTAACGGTTATACCCTATGAAAACGGCTATTCAATTAGGTGGTTTAACGACTAGATTGTTTAACGACAGAAATTATTTTGACGGTGATTGGGTTTATGTTGCACGTCTATTAAATTGGTATTCGCTGTATTAGGGGGCTACTCGCGACGATTATTATTTTTATTATTTTCGGTTAACCGGAATACAAACTCCTTTAACTTACCTTGTGATATAAATTCAATAAAAAACCCACAAAAAATAAAAAACACGGACAGCGGCATAAATTTTAATGCTCGTCTTAAGCCAGGCCAAGTCTGTGATTGCTGTACCCAATGACCGATAAAACCCAAAAATTCGTTATAGTCCAATATCGCGCCGTATAGTGAAATACTTGGCCATTGTCCTATGCGTAAATAAGTATAGGCTTGGTATGCGATAACCATTAGGCCGGCGCCGACTAGGGACCAATTTATTACCTGCGCCAGTGCTACAAGTAATGTCAATCCTAGTAGCAAAAAATGAATAATTTGGGTTTTCGTCATGATGGGCTAATTTATGCGTAATCAGGTATAGCCATCGAATGTCATAATTAAGAGTGCGGATTGAATCACTATCGACAAGCCTAGCTGCCGCCTACAGATTAATCAACTCTATTAAATTTCACGCCCACCACCGTCATTAGTTGAACTTTGTGATTTCGCAGTCCTTTGCGAAAAAATGATCACACGAAGCTACTACGAATCATAAATAGTGCCCGTCCACAAACGAGGATATTTTCCCAAGATCGGCTGCTCTAATGCATCCATGCATTTGCAGCATAAGGCCATCCATGGCCAAAAGGC
>JBGMRO010000731.1:0-2251 GCA_048061555.1 Thiohalomonadales bacterium
ACCCAATTTTGGCCTGTATTGCTTGCACTAACCCTCAGCCTCAGCGCCTGTAGTAGTAATGATGATGCCGCAGATGCACCCATCCGATTCACCAATTATTATCCAGATATTTCGCGAGATTTTTGTACTTATAAGTCTGAGTACACCTTCGGACAGGTTGGTGACACTGTAGAGCATCGAAGGTTAACATCCGTTGAACGTGATGAACCCCGTAATCAGCTTTCGACAAAACTCATACTCAATGAAAAAATTGCAAATGTGCCTTATTTGTCAGGTACACTGCGAGGTAGTCGTTATTCCACATGGTCGGAGGAGAACACCGAAAAAGAGATAGCGGCCATCACGGTCTATAAAGATAAGGATGACAATACCCTGAAATTTTTAGGCTATGGCGAGATCCTAGCCGGTAAGGATCAAATTGAGGACTGGTTGAACGGGGCGGATTGCAATTTGGGAAGCCACCCTTCTATGTGGTCCTTCGGAACAATTAAAAATGGAGAGATTCGAAACAAAAATAGTACGTTTTTCTATACCGACGTTACTACCGATCCACCACTGTGTGATGGGACTACATATAGGCGGCCCATACTGACCAAAGTCGCAAATATTCAATTGGAGAGCGGTCTATTTTATAACAATGCGGTGATATTTTATTATTTAGACGTCAACGACGCGCCGTATAACGATTTGGATATGGATGGTATCGATAGGGATTTAGGCATAGTCTTGCCCACAACGGCCGAGACCGGAGGTATCGCAGTAGAATACATCGAGATTTACGGACGCGATACGGGTCTGGTCGCTAGTGGCCACTTTAATGTGGGAACCACTGAGCCCGGCAGGCTGCACCACTTTATCGAACTGACTGACGTTGTTACTTGTAATCCCTAACAAATAGCCGCGCCACCGCAGAAATATTTTCCCCCCCGTAACCGGCCGTGGCCGCCTGCCGAAATACCTCAGAGACACGAGACGTCGTCGGAAGATCGACTGCGTAGTCCTGTGCGGTCTTGAGTATATAAGCAAAATCCTTCGCGACTAGGTCGATCGGAAATAGCGGGGCATAGGCTTGCTGTTCTATTTGTGCGAGCACAAACTGTAGCGCCGGGCTCGTGATCGGTAATCCAGATAATAAATCGATACTTTGCTGCCGCGGAATCTCGGATTTATGCAACATGCCGACAATTTCTGCGATGGCGGCGACTTGTATGCCAAAATAGGCATTGATGGCGTGTTTCATCAAGGTCGCATTGCCGATTGCGCCGAGGTTAGCAGATAATTTACCCAGGATCTGTAGAACAGCACTGGCTTTTTCTATCGTATGCGCCTTACCGGCGGTGAGGAAGAGTAGGCTGCCAGATTCGGCCTGTGGACGTGAGCCTACCACGGGCGCATCGATGTAATCTGCGCCGCTTGTCTCTATTTGTTCGCCGAGTTTTTTAACGTAAGCCAAACTCAATGTGCTGGATTGGACTACGACTGTACCCTTGCGCAAGCCCTGCATGGCCCCCGTAGATCCGTCGAACCAGACGGCTTGACAGGCTGGGTCATCGGTGAGCATATTAATTACTAGATCGGCGTCTTGCACCGCGCTCGCTGGTGCATCGACACGACGCGCGCCAGCTTCACAGATTGTGCTTACCCGTTTCGAATCTCGGTTATAGACACTGAGTGCAAACCCTGCGTCGATCAATCGTAACGCCATGCGTTGCCCCATGGCTCCACAGCCTAGTAGGGTAATATTCTGTATCTTTTTTGCGGTCTCTTGTTTTGTTTTGCTCATAAAGAACTGCCTTTTTGTTTAATGATGTCTAGTATTTTCGCCTGCGCGATCTCTTTACTGCGTGCCAGTGCCTGTGGGTCGGTGCTAGTGCCTTCCACGCAAAGCATGTCGATTTTTTCTATGCCGATAAAACCCAGCAACATCTTCAAATAGGGTTGCAGATGGTCCATGGCTGCCAATTTTTGATCAGAGAAGACCGAACCCATGGCGCTGCAGACAATAGCGTGTTTGTTTTCTAATAATCCGTACAAGCCTTTTTGGGCATGGTAATCGAAGGTAAATCCAATGCGCACGATGTGATCAATATACGCCTTAAGCACCGAAGGGATGGTGAAGTTGTACATGGGTACACTCAGTAGTACGACATCAGCGGATTGAAATTCTGCAATTAGGGTTTCCGACAAGGCCGAGGCATTTTTAATCGCCGGTGTATGCTGGGCGAGCGGGGTGTTAAATGACTCGATAGTG
>JBGMRO010000732.1:0-2250 GCA_048061555.1 Thiohalomonadales bacterium
ACCTAAGGGGGAAATACTGTTCGGAATCTGTGCGGGGATTGTGACAGTTCAGACAAGGATCTATGAATGGCGGATAGAGCTTCGCAAAGACAAGCAACCAATCGCCGCCCTTGATCACGGGGAAGTCGCCTGTGGTACGCGTAGCGGGCGGGGCCCGCGCCGCTTGCACCACAGGCGATAGGGGTCCCCGTGTCAAGGGCGGCGATTGGTATTCGGGATATCGATGCCCCGCCCTTGGAGTTCTGTCAATAACTGTACGCATTTGCTGAGCAAGACCGTCAAAATTGAATATTTTGCTTATTGCCACTAACCAAAAATACCTGATAGCAGATTTCCAGTTTTTCTCACGAGGTCTTCTATTGACAGCCAAATATGACGAGACTATATTTGTGAAGCAATGGCGTTATCAATTAACCTTGAAAGAAGTCCGAAGAGGCGTAGAGGATAATGGTTGCGAATCGATTTCTTTAAGAAGCCAATCGTTCACGCGATTGGCTTTTTTATTGGCGATGACTTGCCTGTTTTGTTTTTGGTTGATTTGTAAATGGAGGATTGATGGCTGATTCAAATATAAAAAAGATGGCGCAAGATGCTCGTGAGTGGGCTAAAACCCCAGAAGGTAAACGTGCGATGCGTGAGGCTATTGAAGCAGTGTTGAAACGTACCAGTGAGCTAAAAGAAAAAAGGCGCCTTAATATGGATCAGTCACGCCGTATTTGCCGTTAAAACCCAGTAGAGACGGCGCGTTGGAAAGCAAGAACCAGGGACGAGGGGGAGTTATTAAAAAGCCATTCAGTGTTTATTCCTATCGTCCAAAAACGCTAATTGATGTCATAGCACGAGAATCGGGTTGCGACCGCAAAGTGGTCAGCGAGAAAACCCACCTATTTTATTTTCGCGGGTACTTCGATTACATCAAAGCGTCAACTATCGTTGTTGAAAGAAACTACATAGATAGGGATTATCTAGAGGACTACTCGGCATATTACGTTCGATGCTTTAAAAAATATGAGCGAGAATGTACACGGCTTCACTTTTTTAAGAACAAATTCAGCGAAAATGATTTAAGGGATTTGCTAAAAGGGCAGGGGGGCGAGCTTACTTCAGCGGTGTTGAATCGATTCTATCTGGGATTTGTTGTCATAAAACCCCTACCGAAAACAATCGTTGGGCGGACGTGCCTAAAAACATATACCGATAAACCACGCCGAAAATACCCAATCACACGGCAATATGATGCGAATTTGTTTGGCATCAAACTTACTGTTGATAAGACACTCGCCTTTCAGGAGCAGGACAGTGTTGTAGCCGCTTGCGCGACAAGTGCGCTTTGGTCTGCATTTCAAGGTACCGGGATGTTGTTTCATCATAAGATCCCTTCACCTGTAGAAATTACAAAGAATGCGTCGGAATACCTGTTTGCCGAGGAAAATAGGATTTTCCCAAACACAAGGGTTAAGCCAGAAATGATGGCAAACGCTATTAGAAATGTAGGGTTGGAGCCTTACCCTATTAATGTATTGAACGACTCTCATTTACTGACAAGTAGTCTATATGCGTATTTGCGTTGTAGAATTCCAGTCGTAATGGGTATGTATTTATTCGACACATCAATCGGTAAGAATGAGAAGGGCTATCAGCACGATGATAGTCATGCTGTAGCAGTTACTGGGTATAGTTTAGGAAAGCGTCACCCTATACCAGACTCGGAAACGGGGCTTCTTTTAAGATCGTCTAGGATAGACAAGATTTATGTTCATGATGATCAAGTAGGCCCGTTTGCAAGAATGGAAATCGATGGAATCAAAATCGATCTGCCTGATAATAAAAATAAAGACGAAGAAGATGGCGAAGAAGACGGTAGAAAATTCTTCTCGCTGTCGACGTCGTGGGCAGATAGCGAAGGTACTCATGACTATGTTAGGTCGGTTCCTAAGCTGGTGATGATTCCGTTATATCATAAGATACGCATACCCTATGATGCTATTGAAGAAGCTATTATGACGTTCGATGCTATTCTCGAAATGCTTCGGACTAGAGGGCTATCACCATTTCTAAAACGTTTCGAGTGGGACATATTTCTTAGTACAGTTAACGATTTTAAGTCGGAATTGTTTAAGCAGAAGAATGAAAGTTTAAATAAAATGCTAACAAAAGAATTGCCCCATTTCTTATGGCGTGCCACTGCTCGCGAGGGAAATAAACAGGTAATGGATTTATTGTTCGACGCTACAGATATAGAACAAGGAG
>JBGMRO010000733.1:0-2238 GCA_048061555.1 Thiohalomonadales bacterium
TACAGTTACCTCGTCGACAGCACTGATGAACTAAAAAGTACTAATCACCAGGATAAGTACTTTTAAAAAGCCAGAGATAAAAAGTACTAATGTCCATAACCTTATTGACCAAACGATTCTTGCAACATCGCGGTGTGCGTAACGCATCTATAACCATAACCGGTGAGCTAGAAGAATTTTACCAACTGGGTTCAGATTCTATTCAAGCGGAACATATCGCAAAGAGCGTCGTACTTGAAGATTCCCGCGGAATCATGATGGCAATTATACCCGCCTCGCATGAAATACTTCTTGATGTCTTGAATCAACGAATGCAAAGAAGCCTAAAAATAATCGACCAAGTTACCGTGCGCGGCATTCAACTAGACTGCAAGCCCGGAAGACTACCTTGCTTGGGGGAAGCCTTCGGTTTTGAAACTATTGTGGATGATGCCTTACTAGAAAATGACTTCATTTATTTTACCTCCGGTGCCGTTAAGGAGCTCATCCGTATTACCGGCTATGATTTTCAGTTAATACACAGTAATGCTTGGTACGGCAATACGTTCTCCGAGGCTAAACAGACTAGCACCAACCCAGTCACAAGGCTTTTTCCCGATGCAATCTCTCCCGCCGAATCAAAAACGGCTAAAATATTACAAAAAATTGAAAAAACTGGCAGTTTACCTGCAATGCCCACTATGGCGTTACAAATTATACAGCTCAATTCAAATCCTTATGCCCATGTCAATGATCTTGCCATCCTTGTAGAAAAGGACCCCAGCTTAACAGCCCAGATCGTACGGCATGCCCAATCACCTTTATATGGCTATCAAGGTAAGATTACTTCCGTGAAGCAAGCGATATCGAGGGTACTGGGTTATGACATGGTCATGAATATCGCACTGGGAATCGCCGCAACGCGACCATTTCGAAATACATTGATAGGTCCGCTGGGCATCGATGCCTATTGGCGACACGCGACCTATAGCGCTGCTTTGTGCCAGTCATTGTGCAGCTTATTTCCTCAAACCGAAAGACCACGTACCGGCACCGCGTACCTCTGTGGACTGTTGCATAACTTTGGATTTTTATTACTTGGCCACCTATTTCCACAAGAACTCAAGCAAATTAATACTGCACTAATTAAAAATCCACAAGCGAATATTCGCGAACTGGAACGAAATATTATGCAATTAACTCACACAGAAATTGGTAGTTATTTAATGAAATGTTGGAATATGCCCGACGAGATCGTCGTCACACTTTCTCAACATCATAATATTGACTACCGGGGCGAACACTGTGAATACGCGAACTTAGTCTTGCTTGCAGACATTCTCCTTAAGGGTCATGACATAGGAGATGCAGACGGCCATGAGATACCTGCAAAGCTTTTGGAACAATTGAATATCAACGAAGACAAACTGTATGCCATGCTTGAAAAAACCATTCGTGGCCGCGAAGATCTGGATATTATGGCGAAACAGATGGCTGCTTAAGAGGGATTATTGCTGTGATAGAAAATGACCTATTTCAAGAACACCAGGCACTGTGCCATAAATTGCAAATGTTCATCAACCAGGCACGCATCAATGAGCAAAAACTTGCCCGATTTCAAGATTTAGAGCTACGCCTCATTAGTACACGCGGATTGAATGAACTTATATTACAAATATTAAACAATTATAAAAACGAATTTTCGTTAGATACGGTCACGCTAACCATCCTGGATGAAAATTACGAAATACAGAGAATCATTCAAGAAAGTCACGCAGATCCAGATATGAGTAACTTATTATTTTGTCACAATTTAGATCAACTCAATGAATTTTTTCCAACACCCATTAAACCCGTACTGGGTGAATTTGACCTCAGCCGACACGCCCTATTTTTATCTCCCTTATCACCCCCGATAAAGAGTATCGCCAATATACCGTTAGTGCGTTATGGAAAACTTATCGGCAGCCTAAATCTTGGTAGCGAATCAAGAGAAAGATTCAATAGAGATTTTGGTACAGAATTTCTGCAACGTCTAGCCACAATTGTGGCCATATGCCTCGAGAATACCAGCAATCACGAGCGGCTTAAACGTGTCGGTCTGACTGATTCACTTACTGGCGTTAATAATCGTCGTTTTTTCGATCAACGCCTAGGGGAAGAACTCGCACGAAGTTTGCGCTCGCGAGAGCCCTTAGCCTGTCTATTTATCGATATAGATCATTTCAAGGCCACCAATGATCAACACGGTCATCAAGT
>JBGMRO010000734.1:0-2223 GCA_048061555.1 Thiohalomonadales bacterium
AAAAATCGGCACAACGAAGATATTGGTGAAATAGACCGTTTGTGGATGGACACTAACTACAAAGGCGATTCATGGGGATAATGAGTAGATAATGAGCTGGAAGGTCAACAATCAAGCAGGTCTAACCACCCTAATACCCTTAGCCATTGCCGTGTTGGCTCTTTCTGTCTTCTACATCGATAAACAAAATCATGGACTAGATGATAGCCTCAATACCCTGGGTGAAACAATGGCAAGTCAGGTCGCAGCCGCAGCCGCACACGGTATTTCAACAAATCAGCAACTCTCTACGATAAAATCGGTCATTGGTAGCGCCCTCACCGTGCCGGACGTTATTTCCGTAACCATCGTCAACACTGAAGGCAGTATCGTATTAAGGTCATTGGCAGAATCGCGTGACCCTCAATTCAATTCAGCAAAAACCAATATATCCACCAGTTTGATCTTTATGCGTCCAATTCGTATGAATAAAATTGCAGCGACGACGCCCACTACGCATAAATTAACCGACGCCGAAATTAATAGCGACGTCGAACACATTCCGAATATAGGGTGGACCATTGTTGAACTTTCGCCCAATATTACTGAAGCACGTCAATTAGAAATGATGAAATCTGGAATGTTGATAGGATTACTCATTTTTAGTATCGCCGCCTTACTCATCTTAAGAATGATGAATAAAATCACCAAACCGATTAGCATTTTGTCCGCCACGGCAAACGAGATTAAACAAGGTAATTTTGAAATTGACCTGGTTACCGGCGCCAAGGGTGAATTGGCCACGTTGGAATCGAGCATCAAAGATATGGCGAAGGCCCTAAAGCAATCTCGAGACAAACTAGAAAGCCGGATCAACCAAGCTACCATGGATCTATTGCGATCAATTCACGTGGTCGAGCGACAAAATTCAGAACTAAAATCAGCCCGGGAGCAGGCTCTCCTAGCCAGTAGAGTGAAGACAGAATTTCTGGCAAATATGAGTCACGAAATCCGCACCCCGATGAATGGGGTACTCGGATTTTTGAAGTTACTACGCAAAACCAACCCTAGCAATGAGCAATTAACACATATTGATACCATAGAAAAATCCGCCAATAATCTACTATCAATAATTAATGATATTCTAGACATTTCAAAAATTGAAGCGGGAAAAGTCGAACTGCAATCGGTACGTTATGCGATTCGTGATTGCATAGAAACGGTAATTTCATTGCTTTCAACAAGTGCCTATGACAAGCAAATCGAGCTAGTCTATTTTATTTATAATGATGTGCCCGCAACTTTAATTGGCGATGAAGCCAAACTCCGTCAGATCCTAACCAACTTAATTGGTAACGCATTGAAATTCACTGATCACGGAGAGGTTGTTATTCGAGTCATGGTAGAAGATATTATAGAAAACTGTGCGATATTAAAGATCAGTGTAACCGACACCGGCATAGGCATAGAAGAAAAAGATCAACAGAGACTATTTTTTACCTTCGAACAAGTAGATTCTTCATCCACCAGAAAATTTAGTGGCACCGGGTTAGGTTTATCAATATCCAAGACGCTCACTGAATTGATGGGAGGAAAATTAGAAGTTGAAAGCAAACCTAACATAGGCTCCACCTTTGCCTTTACTTTTAAACACAATATTCCCGCACCTCAAAAAATTGAACTCAACCATGAAACGGACGCCAAACTACGTATTATACGCGGCGTGCGCGTCCTTGTTTATGATTCTAACCAAGTATCGCAAATGGCGATAAATCATTTATTGAATAACATCGAGCTCACCACTATTTTGGTAAACAATAGGGATAAGCTACTATCAACTGCTAAGGAATTACAGGAAAATGACCAAACACTTTATATTTTGTTGAGCCTGTCGCAACACGATGTATCCAGTAACACCTTAAAAAGTCAGATCAACACATTGGCGGTGAATAATAAAACAAAACTAGTCGGAGTTATTAACAGTGCAGATCCAGAGGTATTACTGCGTATAAAAAACTACGGATTTGATGTATGCCTATCTAAGCCGCTTCACTACCAGGATATCGTGGACACCTTCCATAGTCTAGTTGTCGATAAGCTGGAACTTGCGCCCGTTATAGCGACCGAAGCTGTGACGAGCGATGTTTCTCCCATATCGCACGCGGCGCTCGCGGGAATGAAAATTTTAGTCGCAGAAGACAATGAGATTAATGCAAAACTTGTTGATGCACTGTTAAGCCAAGC
>JBGMRO010000735.1:0-2212 GCA_048061555.1 Thiohalomonadales bacterium
ATGGTATTAGAGATCGGTTATTGGAACTTTGTATGCCAGACGTCAATATACGTGCTTGGGTGCGTACCGGTGATACGCCCGCCCGAGAACGGCAACGTATGATACGCACACCGCCGCATATTATCGTCACCACCCCTGAATCACTCTATATTCTACTCACCTCCGATTCCGGTCGAGCGATGTTAAGCACCGTCAAGACGGTCATTGTCGATGAAATTCACGCCCTGGCGGGCAATAAACGTGGCGCCCATTTGAGTCTGTCATTACAACGGCTAGAATCATTATGTCAAAGACAGTTAATCCGCATCGGACTGTCCGCGACACAAAAACCCATCGAACAAACTGCTCATTTTTTAGTCGGTAATACACGACAAAAATGCAGCATTATCGATACTGGCCATGAGCGCGAGAGGGACATTAGCCTACAACTACCCGAGTCACCGCTGGAGGCAATAATGGCCAACGAGGTGTGGGAAGAACAATATCGCTCGTTGGTGACACTCGTGAAGCAACACAAGACGACCTTGATTTTTGTCAATAACCGTCGCCTGGCCGAGCGCGCGGCCTTTAATCTGGCCGAACAACTAGGAGAGGAAAACGTCACGGCCCACCATGGCAGTTTATCCCGTGAACATCGCTTAGATGCGGAACAGCGGTTGAAGGCCGGCAATCTACGCGCCTTGGTGGCCACGGCCTCCCTGGAACTGGGCATCGATATCGGCGATATCGACCTGGTCTGTCAAATCGGCTCACCGAGGTCGATAAACGCCTTTTTACAACGTGTCGGTCGATCCGGACATTCGGTAGGCGGCATACCGAAGGGTCGACTGTTTCCCTTAAGTAGAGATGACCTCGTGGAGTGTACGGCGTTACTCGATGCCATTCGACGCAAGGAATTAGATACTTTGTGTATCCCAGTTGCACCGCTGGACGTGATCGCTCAACACATTGTTGCAGAGGTTAGCGCAAAAGAGTGGCCCGTACCTGCCCTGTTTGACACACTCACCGCGGCTTGGCCCTATCGATCGTTATCTAAATCACAATTTGAGCGCATACTTATCATGCTCGCAGACGGCTACTCTACACGACGCGGCAGACGCAGCGCCTATATACATTATGACCGTGTTAATCAACGCCTACGGGCGAGACGTGGTGCACGCATGACTGCAATTATGAATAGTGGCGCCATCCCCGATCTATTTGACTACGACGTCATCATGGAACCCGAAGGACTTTATATCGGCAATTTGAACGAAGACTTTGCATTTGAGAGTCTACCGGGTGATATTTTCCAATTGGGCAATACCGCCTATCGTATTTTAAAAATTCAACAAGGCAAGGTATTTGTACAAGACGCCCACGGCCAACCACCGACCATACCGTTTTGGTTTGGCGAAGTGCCGGGCCGCAGTGATGAGTTATCCATTGCCGTTTCCAGGATAAGGAATACGGTCGCTGAGAAACTACAATCCGGTGTCGACACGGTCCAGGCCTGGTTGCAGTCTGAATTAAAGTTACCCGTCAGTGCTTGTGAGCAATTGACCGAGTACCTAGCACTGGCGAAGGCGTGTTTTGATGTCGTACCTAGCTCAAATCATCTACTTTTCGAGCGGTTTTTTGACGAAACTGGTGATATGCATTTTATTATACACGCCCCACTAGGTTCTCGAATCAATCGAGCCTGGGGGCTCGCGCTACGCAAACGATTTTGTCGAAAATTCAATTTTGAATTACAGGCCGCAGCAACCGAGGACAATATTATTTTGTCATTGGGCCCGACACACAGTTTTCCGTTGGAAGAAGTCATCCACTATCTCAAGGCCGATACGGTACGCGACTTACTGGTACAAGCACTATTGGATGCGCCGGTATTTGCCACCCGCTGGCGCTGGATCTGCAACATCGCCTTGGCCGTCCCCAGGATGCGCGCAGGAAAAAAAGTACCGGCCCAGTTTCAACGAAATGATGCCGAAGACCTGGTTGCAGTTATTTTTCCCGATCAATTGGCCTGCCTGGAAAATATCGCCGGTAATAGAGAGATTCCGGATCACCCTTTGGTCGCGCAAACCATTAACGATTGTCTGCATGAGAATATGGATATCACTGGCTTAGAAAAACTATTGCGTGACATCGATCAAGGTAAGGTGAAAATATCCTGCTTTGACCTGAATGGCCCATCACCGCTAGCAGCCGAGATTATTAGCGCCAAACC
>JBGMRO010000736.1:0-2210 GCA_048061555.1 Thiohalomonadales bacterium
ACTATCTAGCCTCTTTGGAAAAACGTAAAATATATGAAACATTGCCAGATTCTACCGCAGAAATGCATAATCAAATACCAGTGATTGACGAGCCAGGCGAAGATTATTTATATCCCCAAGCGTATTTTGTCCCCGTATCGCTTCCTACTCATATAGTTGAAGCCGTTATTAAGGCCGCGTGACGAAATTATGCGTTAGGGGCCGAGTTTAGTGAATAAGATTATACGGTTTTAGTATTGCTTAATGGTAACTACTCACTCTACTGAGCGCTTTCTCGTTCCTAGGTGGGAGCGCGCTGGAACGAGGGAACAGTATCCGGGGCTGAAGCCCCAGCTCCCGCCCAGTTTACAGATAATCAGTTTCATGCAAACCCCACCCTTCTTGGAGGTGAGGCTTTAGCCTCGCGCTGTTTCTCGATCCCGCGCACGCCTGCGTGGGATCGAGTGAATCACCCGTTACTGTACCCAGTACGGATTCAGGTGAATTAGGGCGAGTAGTTACTGCTAAACAACAATTAACGAGCGCATCCGTGCAATTACTTTAAACCACACAGCCCGCCGGTATTTGAATTATTTTTTCCGATAACATACAGGCCTCGTCGGAATTATTAATCAAAATTCCAAACGGTAGTCGGTGTATATCGATAAAATTCTGCAATGCCTTTAAACTGCGTTGTGGTGTTGCAGATTGCATTTTTACTTCTATTGGCAATACGCCAAACGATCCTTCTACAATAAAATCTATTTCGGCGCCTGCTTTGGTGCGGAAATGGTAGTAATTTAAGTTTCTCGCGTCAGTCGCTTCGATGCCTTTGATGACTTCTTCAACTATAAAGTGTTCGAAAACACGGCCTAGCTGCGCTGAGTTGTTTAGTGCTTCCAGCGTATTTATGTTTTGTAGATAATAGATCAATCCGGAATCTCGAAAATAACCTTTGGGTAGTTTCAATGTTGTTTTTACCCGAGGTGTCACGTATGCCTCTAGTTGTCGCCAGAAATAGGTACCCGTTATAATTTCTAGGTAATCACGCACGGTTTTTTCTGATGCCTCGATTGAACGAGAAATGTCAGACTTATTAATAATCGTCCCGGATAGCCGCGATAGCATTGATAATACACGACGGTATTTTATGATATCCAGTCTTGGAAACAGGCTGCGCATATCGCGATTGATATAGGTGTCGAAATAGTTTTGCATCCAGTCTTGATGGAAATCAATATTATCGGCAAGCACCGGCTCGGGGTAGCTTCCCTTTAATAGGGCGTGTTTAAGTTCTATGATGCCTACGTCTGATTTGACGGTTTTAATCGGGTCGATGGATTTCTCTGTAATGGTCTGATTGAACATTTGAAAAAATTGCGGCAAGGGTTGATCTTTAAACTCGTTAATTTTAAAGCCAGCAAGTTCCACGATACCAACACGTCCTGCCAGGCTCTCGCTAATGTTCTTCATTAATTCAAAGCTGGCGGAGCCGGTGAGTATAAAACGATTTTTTAGGCTGCGCTGTCCATCGACGACACCTCGTAGTACGGAGAATAAATCGGGAAATAACTGCGCTTCGTCAATAATAATGTGGCGAGAGTGTTCCTGGAAAAACAATACCGGGTCATCGGATAGTCGTTGGTAATGATTGGGATTCTGCAGATCAAAATAGTGCCAGTCTGGGCGTATCATTTTTGCTAGGGTACTTTTACCACATTGGCGAGCGCCCAGGATAACCACCACGGGGAAAAAGTGCGCCAATCGGTCGATTTTTTGGGCGATATTGCGTTTTTTACCATCCATTATCGTGCTTTTTTACCATCCAAAATCGTAGTATATGCACGAAATCGGATGGTGTAAAGTGTATTGCGGGTCTATCACGTCGAGAAGTTTCTGAAATCGAAAATGGAAGCTTTCGTGGAAGTGTGCTCAAGGTACAGCGTTATGCCATGTCATTAGGTTTTTCCCTGGCATTAGAAATTAAACGTCGCCCAACTTTAGCAGAATTACCTGAGTTCTTCGATGCAGATTAAGACAGATCAACGTATACAGCGGCTTGATATTACAGTGGCCGGTAATACGGCGGGTGTCTTGGGAAAGAGGGCCCAGTTTGAATATACGTATCATTCAGATGCGCGATTACCTGTAGCGGTAGCGATGCCATTAGAGCAGCGATTCTATCAACATGGTGTTATGTTCCCTATATTTGAAATGAATATTCCAGAGGG
>JBGMRO010000737.1:0-2199 GCA_048061555.1 Thiohalomonadales bacterium
GCCTTTTCTGACACTGTTCAATTCGGCGTAGGACATGGGTAGTGAACCGGTGATGCTCATCTGGAAGCCATAAGCTGGGCTGATGTTCAACTGCGAAGCAGAATTCTCGATGAAAGTAAGTGTGTCGCCGGTCGAGAGTACGTTACGAAATGCCGGCGCCGGTTCAATCAGTATGAGGCGTTCATGCGGCAGTGCTTGCGAACGCGTGAAAACGCCATTCCAGTTGATGGGTTTTGCCTGGCCTTGCTGTAGCGTCTCTAGCGAGCGAATAGTGCCGCCCAGTATGTTCGTTACGATTTGATTGCCGGTGTAATCGGAGTCTTGAGTCAACGGCCCCAGTAGGTTGAGTAATTTACTGGCCGAAGGCTGCGTCACCATTTGTGTCAGTAACGAACTGCTGTGTGACAGATCCGCAGAAAATGTCGCGAAACGCTGTTGGTCTAAATACAGTAGGCGGTGCGTACTAAAAAATTCTCCAGCGCCAGGGTTGCTAACGGAGTCGAAGCGGTCGGTATTTTTACGTAACGCGTTGGTTAGCGAATTCGCTGCAGACTGAAGTGCTGCAGATGAGGCATGATTGATGACTATCAGTATGGCGTTTTTGTGGTAAGGAAATGACTCAAAATAATCTTTCCTTATCTGGCGAAAGGATAGTTTATCGCTAAGCATATCGTCGGTATTGGTATTAATGCCGATATGAGTAACCGTATAATACACCGCTGTTGCGCTGAATAGCAAAAAGAACGTGAGTACCCAGGCTGCATAACGGGAGACGAATAATATCCATTGCTCGAGTACAGTGCCGATACGACTACTACTTTTCAAACTCATATCCTGTGCGGTTATTTATTATTGTGCCAATAAATTTATCGTTATGTTAGCGTTGATTGCAGGGAGATGCCAGAAGGGCAGTATCTCGCTCAACTTATAGTTCAAGACACGAATAACCAGACAATGTCAATAAATTAATTTTCCTGCAGCGGTGAAAGTTGCGTTTTGTGGCCGATCCTATACACTCGCATACTCAATCTGTTCACGGCATTTTTTTGCACCTCTGGCAGTTTATCATCCAAGCTTGAGATCTAATCTAGTATGAGTATCCCGCTTATCCAACAATATCGTGTCGGAAAATATATAATCGGACAAAAATTACGCAACATCAAGCGCTATCCATTGGTCTTAATGCTAGAACCCTTATTTCGCTGTAATCTGGCCTGTGCGGGTTGTGGCAAAATCGATTATTCTGACGATATTCTTGATCAACGCCTTAGCCTAGAAGAGTGCTTAGACGCGGTTGACGAGTGCGGCGCTCCCATCGTCTCCATACCCGGCGGAGAGCCATTGATCCATAAGCAAATTCACCAAATAGTCGATGGCATTGTCGCGCGTAAGAAATTTGTGTATTTGTGTACCAATGCGCTATTGTTGAGCAAACACATCGACAAGTTTACCCCTTCACCGTATCTGACTTTTTCCATCCATCTCGATGGTAATAAAGAACGTCATGATACGTCGGTCTGTCAGGCCGGCGTCTATGACAAGGCGATTAAGGCCATTAAGCTTGCGCTAAATAAGGGTTTTAGAGTTACCACTAACTATACCCTGTTTCAGGGCGAGCCTGCCGAAGAAATAGCGCAGTTTATGGACATGTGCATGGAACTGGGCGTCGAAGGTGTAACCATCGCTCCGGGGTACAGCTATGAGGCGGCCCCATCACAGGACATATTTTTGCGTCGTTCAGCCACCAAGCGTTTGTTTCGAGAGGTGTTTAAACTCGGCGGTGAACGTAAGCAAAAATGGCGTTTTAACCAATCAAGCCTCTATCTAGATTACTTGGCCGGAAACCAGTCGTACCAATGTACCCCCTGGGGTAACCCCACACGGAATGTATTCGGTTGGCAAAAACCCTGCTACTTGCTCGCTGACGAAGGTTATGCCAGTACATTTAAGGCGTTGATCGAAGAAACTAACTGGGATCGTTATGGATACGGTAGAAATAGCAAGTGTGATGACTGCATGGTGCACTGTGGTTATGAACCGACGGCCGTCAATGATACCTTTGCCCATCCACTCAGCGCGCTGAAGGTGGCCTTGCGCGGTCCACGCACATCCGGCCCCATGGCCCCCGATGTTGCACCACTCGTGTCCCAGCAGGAGCTTGATACTGACTCTCGCAAAGTTGAACTTCCTTCCCGTGCA
>JBGMRO010000738.1:0-2188 GCA_048061555.1 Thiohalomonadales bacterium
GTTTCATAGATTATCATGGCTGTCACAAAAATTATGAAGCAAAGTATATCATTGCTAATGAATAGATTGTTAATCCGTTATTTTTTAGGCGAGAATTGTACGTATTATAAACGAACACCCGTGATGCTATACCCATAGCGTTTGAGAATTAGGTCTAAATGTGCGTCATATTTTTTTCGTGGCTAGGCAAAATGACGCGTAATAGTCGCTCTATTGCAAGGAATTTTAACGCCGCCACGGGAAAAATAAGGCGTGCAGTTAGACCTAATTCTCAATCGCTATGGGTATATATACCGCCAAAATGCAAATTTTAAAGTTAAATATCACCTGAACGCTTGACTGCCCTAATAAGTTTAAAGCCGAGATAAATTGCAGCAAAATAACCTAATGCACCAGGTAGGGATATGTCATGATAAATTGGTGGCACTGATTGGCTCCAAAGCAAGGTAGAGCCAAGAAAAAGCGCTGCGGCTAAAATGCCGATTACCAGACGGTTTACAATTGAATCGAGCCGGCGGTGGTCCAGGTGAATGTCGAAACTTCCTGTTTTTACGCGCTCAAGAATATCGGCATCATCCCCAGGAAACCTTTCTGCCAGCTCAACCCAATCACGTGCGCCGGATTGAAATTTGCTGCGCATTCTTTGTGGTGACAAACGGCGTTTTATTGCCGCTTGTTTGTATCCATCCAGTAATTCTACAAGGCTGAAATCGGGATCCAATTGTCGCGCGGTACCTTCTAACATAACCAATACCTTAATCAGCATGGCAATTTTCGGTGGCATGATAATCTGGTGCTCGCGAATAATGTGTGTCATTCCATTGAGTGCGCCAGTGAAGTCGAAATTAGCGATTGACTGATTACCGATGTCCGTAAGAAAATCCTCTAAATCGGCGCTCAATGCTTCACGATCAAAATTTCGCGGAATTTGGCATAACTTAACAACAAAGCCAGTTAAACGATTGATGTCCTGGTTGGCAATTGCCAAAGCCATGTCTTCCACTTGCTCTCGCAGGTTATCACTGAGTCGCCCTACCATGCCGCAATCGAGCAGGCCGATTGATCCATTCGCTAGGACCAGCAAGTTTCCCGGATGTGGATCTGCATGGTAAAATCCATCGCGAAAGACCATATCCAAGAACATCTGTGCACCTATCTTGGCAAGTTTTTCCAAATTCAAATTGGCATCAAGTAGCGCTTGTTTTTGCGTCAGGCTGATGCCTTCAAGATAGTCCATTGTCAGAACACGCTTGGAAGAATATGCTTCATATACAGCAGGGATACACACACTTTCATTCTTTGCGAAGTTTAATCTAAACCGCTGAATATTATTTGCTTCTCGAGAAAAATCGAGTTCCCGCAGCAAGATTTTGCTAAACTCTTCCGCCGTTTTTTTCGGCTGGTACTGGCGTACGCTTGAAGAAACTTGTTCCGCTAGTCCCGCCAGTAAGATAAGAATTTCCAGATCATTTCGAACCCGGTTCTCGATATCAGCGTGCTGCACCTTCACAACAACTTCTTCACCACTGAAGAGTGTTGCTCTGTGAACTTGTGCGATTGAGGCCGAGGCAAGTGGCTGTATATCAAAACTGGCGAAAGCTTCTTCGATAGTTTGTTGTAATTCTTCCTGAATTATCCGCGTTACGGTTTCTGGTGGGTCAGACGGGGTGTTAGATTGAAGCTCTGTCAACTCTTGCGCTAACGCCGATCCAACGAGGTCAGGTCGAGTGCTTAGGATCTGGCCTAACTTAATGTATGTGGTACCTAATTCCGTAAGCGCTAACCTGACGCGCTGATTGGGCGTGAGTTTGCGGATGGCGATGGCGCCCGCATCCGCACCTCTTAAGAATTTTTGAACCCAATCGACATCCACTGAGCCTAACCAGTTTGCCAAATCATATTTAACAAGAATCGAAACGACTTCGTTAAAACGTGCTCGATTTCGCGCACGTTGAGGAAGGTTTTTAATATTTATCATGTCGGCCTACAATTAACCAAATTACTCCGTTAGACGCTCTGAAAATTGAATAACATATTAATGTCACTTAACGATTAATCCCTTACAAAAAATCATGACAAATAAAATCATGCGTTAGCATTTACCACACATTTACCACACATTTACCAGTGAAGTTTAATTCGACAAGGTGGTAAAAGCCTGTTTGATTTGTGAAAATCCTGAAGATAA
>JBGMRO010000739.1:0-2186 GCA_048061555.1 Thiohalomonadales bacterium
ATGGATAAAATATGACAGGCACTAAACACCTAAATCTCAAACGCTTTGGGTATATTGTGCGTTGTAACCATTAGATTGAGCGACAATGAAAGCGTAGGTATTGTTTAGGTACTAAAACCGAATATCGCTATTATTGCCGTATATGATGAGTGCCAAGGCGGAATTTCGGAACACTCATTTAATCTTATTTCCAAAAAATCTAGTTTGCTAAAAAAGTGGACGCGTTCGTGGAACATTGAACATAGGTTAAAGGTTAAAGGTTAAAGGTTAAAGGTTAAAGGTTAATCAGATTCTAGGGTATGTCTATACAGTAGTCTATTGAAACGAGTTCTGTGCAAATGAACTACATAGATCGTCTAAACCGACGATCCATGTAATCACAAATTTATTCCTGGTTCCCACGGTCCCCGTGGGAATCCGCGTACCCCTGCTTTCAATTCTCTACCCAGTATGCGTTACCACGCAGGAGCGTGGGAACGAGATATTAGAAGGTATAAAGCAAGCTCACTGTAGATAGCGTTAATGCCTCTAAGGCACCCACATCAAATGCTTCATATTCTGCGCGAATCGAAAACTTCGCGAACGCAAACCTTACACCAACGCCATACGCTCCATCCGATCCTGAATCGCTCGAACCTACACCACTTATCGTTTTATCGACACTCCAGTCAATCACACCCGCCTTGGCGAATATTCCAAAAGGGCCGAAGCTAAGTCCGACTAGACCAAAGGCGTCATAACCGGTCACATCAACCTTCGCTGAACCTCCGCCTGTAATATTTCCACTGGCATCACCAAAATCCACGTAGGAGCCCTCTACCGCGATATCTATTAGTGGTATTATGCCAAAATTAAAACCACCAAATAATTTATATGCGGAACCACCGCCATCGATATTCCAATTTGCTGCGTTTGGCGTAGTATTTTTGGCTTCGATGGATGTATCACCTATACCGCCACCGACATAAAACCCACTGTCGGTACCCGCAGAGACTGTCGCCGGGATCAGCGCGATAAATCCGCCTAACAAAATGACCAATTTCCCCAATTGATTAAATTTCACACAAATCTCCTATATTGTAGTTTTTATAGCATGTCTCGTTAGTAACCAACGAGTACAGATACTACACTCCTTTTTACCACCGAAAATCACGATACAGTATATAAAACTCTATGTAAATAAACCTAAATAGGGTAGCTGCCTCATTGACCCGCAGATTTCAATACAGTGTCAAAAAAAGATAGAAATTTGACTGCCTTGCGTACCCTCAGTGGCTATTTTATTTCCGAAGTAAGGCTAACCTCTATTAATAATCCTCACTACCTAACCTAACTTCGCCACTTCAACGCCTGGAATTATTCCGCATTAAAATAGGATGAAAAATTTGGCAATCACCGCCCTTTAGCCGTGATTAATTCCAGACTGGCACGCGCCCTTGACGATGATTTGTCACTAATTAGGCGATCGAAAATACGCCGTTGCGGTGAATCTTTAGCAAAAGACTTACCTAGCAATTGCTTTAATTCAGGTAAACGTTTTTCGAATGCATACACCTGCACATAGTCTCTACCATAGGGAGGCCCTACAATAGCGATATCTTTGCGAATGAACGGTTTACGTGCTGGGATGGAGCCCAGTTCGTTTTCAAAAAACGGGTATATGACACTAATGTTTTCTCTAGAATCTATAGTGACTAACAAAATATAGGCCTCCTTTTCGGAGGTGATGGCAAACCCAATAGTATCCCCCTTAATAGCAGCACTACCTTTTCCGTTACCATAAATTTCCAAGAATACATTAAAATTCTGGCTCACGGGTCCATTGACCATGTTATGTATTGACGCCTGGTAAGCGATTAGTTTGACTAGGCTTTTGATGTCCGTTTGCTTGGTTTGTGTAATAACATCCCCAGCAGCACTGCTCAGCACTATTGCAGTGCCGAGCCGTTTCACATTAATATCTGCATGTGACTTGACGACTATGGTATTGGCCTGCTGGCGTAGTGCAGATTTTAATTGATCAAACCCTTCAGCAAGACTGACTTTCAGCGGCAAGATTTTTTTAGAAAATGAATCTTCTTTTAGTGTAGGCAGTTTATTGCGAAACAGCCCACGAGTAGCCAAGCCGATACGATCCTGCGCTATGGATGGTAATCCATTCGGTGTATGATCAAAACCGCGTCGGC
>JBGMRO010000740.1:0-2182 GCA_048061555.1 Thiohalomonadales bacterium
CGCGAAGCACATGGATGTGCGTAAGCGGTCAGGGATGTATTCACGCGTGCCTAGAATTGGGGTTACTCAGTCCATAGCCGGTGATCTTGCACAACGCTTATACGTAAATCCGATACTTAAATTAACTATGCAATACCGCTAAATAACGACACAATTGAGTTTTTTCATATCGGAAAGTTAAAGTAACAAAGTAGAACTAGTGTCCATCCACAAACGGTCTATTTCACCAATATCTTCGTTATGAAAATTTCAATGTAGGCCACTTCTAAGGTATACAAAAGCGAAATTGTAATTCAGTCTAATCAATTCCCCCAAAGCTCAATCAGGTAATCACAACTCGACTAAAAGACTTGACACTCTGAATTACAGAGTTATAATTACTCTGTAATTCAGAGTAATAAATCGAGTGGAGAAAAACTATGTCCAGTAATATCAATACCTTGAACCAACTAGACGATATTCATTCTATGCTGTCCAGTGGTCATCGCAGTTTTCGATTAGAACGCCATACGCTGGTTTTGTGGGGGGTCGCGGCGGCCATATTGATCTTGGCCATACCGGCATTGTTTGAGCCAGAACTGTTTGACGCTCGGTGGCAACGTATGCTGGGGCAAAATTCTGTCATCGTTTTTGTTCTACTGGGTGTGGGTGTATTGGATTTTAAACTTACACGCAGAGCTCGGGCGCAACGCAATGAAACCGTGTCTTTTGTGCAACAACAATTAACTAAGGTGTGGTGGTTACTGGTGGGGCTAGCCGTGGTTATTAATATCGGTATGAATTTTTTTGGCGGCGGATATATCTTTCTGGCGGTGGCGATGTTGATTACCGGTATTGCCTTATACGTACAAGGGTTGTTTTCGCAACAATTATTGTGCTGGGTGGGCGTAATGATGATTATGTTGGGCTTGCTTAGTGTGGCACTAAAGATACCTCACGCGGAGATGCAGTGGCTCGCGGCTTCGGTATTTGGGCTGGGTCTTCCCGCTATTGGTTGGTTGTTCACTCGACCTGATATACGCTTAAACATGCAACGGCGTTTGCTCGTATCCGTATTGTGGTTGGCTATCGTGGTCGCGCCCGCATTGCTAGCCTACAGTTTTAGCAAGAATACGCTTGATCCAAATCTGCCGATCCTGTCACTGCAACAGTATCGGCAGTCTGCGGAACCCTTAACTGCCCAAGTCATTCGATTGCCTGCAGGTAGCGTAATACCTCTTCATGTGCAAATCAGTGGAGATGTGTTGGAAGGCACGGTGCAGGGTACGTTAGACATGAAGTTATCACGTAACGTGGAATTGGTGGTCGAGGACAATAAACTGGAAGGTCGATTTCGTATTGATGATGGTGTATGGAAACAACGTCTATACAATTATAGAGTTCGTGCGATTAAAAGAGACATGCGGGTAACAAAAGAGGAGGGCATTCAGGCAAATATGCATCTGCGTATCAGTACCAACAATTGATACTTCTATACACAATACAATTTTCGGTTCTAATCATAGCTTCTAGTGTAGTGGCATATAAAGAATGGTCTGAGGTTAAACTATGACGGCGACTTTATCGGAAACAATATTAAATCCTATACTACATCAACCGATACGAACACGTATTGTGGCATTTTTGATTGCGCGTGGTGAGGCGACATTTACGGATTTAAAGATTGCCCTGGATATAACCGACGGCAATTTGGAGGCGCACATGAAGAAATTGAAGGCCAGTGAATATATTACTACCTGTAAACAAAGAGGGCAGGGGCGTCCTCAAACGCTATATTCGGTTAGCAAAGAAGGCCGGACCGCCTTCGATGAATATGTAGAAAGTTTGCAAAAATTATTAACCATGGAATTTAAGGAATGAATATACCTTTTTTTTTGCGCTAATGGCCGTTGATATCATGAAAACGAATGACGTTAACTACTCACCCCACTGAGCGCTTTCTCGTTCCTAGGCGAGCGTGCGTTGGAACGAGGAAACAGTATCCGGGGCTAAAGCCCCAGCTCCAACTCAGTTTGCGGATATTCAGTTTCATGCAAACCCCTCCCTTTTTGGAAGTGAGGCTTTAGCCTCGCATTGTTTCTCGATCTCACGCACCCCTACGTAGGATTGAGTGATTCTATCGATATAGTACCTAGTACGGATTCAGGTGATCTAGGGCGAGTAGTTACACCAAGTATTTATA
>JBGMRO010000741.1:0-2180 GCA_048061555.1 Thiohalomonadales bacterium
CAATTATTCACAAGGGCGCGCTGCTCTCGCACAGGTTTACTGTCGATGGGAGAGTTCTGGATGGCCGTTGGACCAATGGAATTATTAGTAGTAATACAGAATATTATTTCAAGAAAGACCCAAAACATACCAATTATTTCGGTTTGACATTAGATTACGGCAGAGACTTAATTGCAGAGCGAAAATTAGTACTCGGCGGTGAAAACGGTCTGCGAGGCTATCCCCGTAATCTACAAGAAGGCGATAGTCGCTTTTTATTCACCTATGAGAAACGACTGTATTACGATGTACATGTGATGAGGCTGTTTTATATCGCTAATGTGGTATTTTTTGATATAGGCCGTGCTTGGAGTCGCGACGATACGTACTCTAACAATCAAGGTGTATTAAAAGATATCGGTGTCGGTCTACGATTGATGTCGAGTAAGTCAGGTAAAAATCAAGTATACCATTTGGATTTTGCGATTCCGCTAGATGGCAATGACGCCCTCAAGACATACCAGGTAACCGCAACTGCTGAGAGCTCCTTCTAAATCTAAAGGAGGCTTACTTTGTATCAGAAGGCATTGGCTTCAAATACGCCAATGAAATACACTACTTAAAGAAATTGAATTGTGCAAAATAAAATGCAAGCACTAGGGGGATAAGGAATGCCTGAGTCGGAAAAAGAGAATAAATTATTTAGCTTCTTTGCGAGGGTGCAACAGCTTGGGCGACAACTGGCCAACTTATATTCGCCTCAAACGATCAAACAGAAGGGACTTTGGTGGGGGCTGGGCCTATTATCAGCGACTTTGGTCGTGTTTTTGTTTGTCTTAGGTATATTTTGGAGTCAGGAACCGGAGCAATTTAACGTAAACACCTACGCACAGGAAAAGGCACGCTTGAACAATATCAGTGTGGTACCAGGATATACCACTACCGTTACGACGCTACACATTGCGGAAACTTTGTTGGACAAGCCGGGTGGTTATCTCAGTAATGATAAAATGCCGCCGGTGTCTCTATTTGGAATTTTACCGCTGTTGGATAACATTCCAAACTGGGAGTTTGGGGCATTGACTATGTTGAGGGATACGACCCGGGTACTGCGTAATGATTTTAGTCGATCACAATCACAGTCACGCGAAAATGAAGACCTGAGTAAGTCTGAACCGCAATTTAATTTCAATAACGAATCATGGTTGTTCCCGGCGACCGAAAGTGAGTACCGGCGGGGCATTAAATATTTAGAGAGTTATAGTATCGAACTGGCCAATCGTTCAGACCCGACTACGCAGTTTTTCACGCGTGCAGACAATCTCAATGAATTGTTGGCAGTGGTAGAAAAAAGGCTAGGCAGTTATACGCAGCGTTTGAACGCGAGTGTCGAAATGTCTGAGGTCAATACGGATCTAGCCGGCGATACCGCCGCGCAAGGTGCTACCGAAGCCCCGCAAACGTATATCGCGAAGACACCCTGGATGGAGATAGACGACGTATTTTTTGAGGCACGCGGTTATGTGTGGGGTTTATTGCATGTACTTTATGCCATCGAAACAGATTTTGCTGCAGTCTTGACTAAAAAAAATGCAACATCAAGCATGCAGCAGGTCGTACTCTTATTGGCGCAAAGTCTGGTATCACCAACCAGTCCTATGGTACTCAATGGAGCCCCAATGGGCTTAGTAGCAAATTACTCCAAGAGCATGGTAAGTTTTATCTCACCCGCGAATTCTGCAATCATTGATTTGCGCAATTTGCTGAAGGATGGATAAGTCTCGCATTGCTAGCGAACTACTATGTGAGCATTTAATCTTAAGATAAGGTAACTACTCGCCCTAGTTCACCTGAATCCGTACTGGGTACTGTAACGGGTGAATCACTAGATCCCACGCAGGAGTGCGCGGGATCGAGAAACAGCGCGAGGCTAAAGCCTCACCTCCAAAAAGGGAGGAGTTTGCATGAAGCTGAATATCAGCAAACTGAGTTGGAGCTGGGGCTTCAGCCCCGGATACTGTACCCTCGTTCCAACGCGCTCCCGCCTAGGAACGAGAAAGTGCTTCAGTAGGGTGAGTAGTTACAAGATAAGTACTTCTAATTCTGCAAACACAGATGAGATTGGAGAAATAGACCGTTTATGTACGGGCACTAGTTAAAGTCTTGCTTCATTTCATTGTAGTAGGCAGAAACCCCGCCCT
>JBGMRO010000742.1:0-2176 GCA_048061555.1 Thiohalomonadales bacterium
TTTATCAACAAATTCGGCTTTTACTTTACCCCGCCCCTTATTCGCATTAACCTAGACTTCTGTATCATAAAATTCTGTATCACAAAACAATGGGGTTGGCTGCGGTGTCTTCAGTATTGCGAATGAAATTTAGTGCTTTGTTGCTCGTCGTGTTTGTCGCGGCCTGTGCGACCTCAGGCCGGCAGGCGCCAAGCGAAAAGATCTACTGGCCGAAGAAGCCCAATATACCGCGTTACGTGCACGAGACGACCTTGCGGTCTTCCGCTAACATCAAGGTCTCCTCTGACGCAGATAAACTCCAAGACCTCATGTTAGGTCTGTCACCGTCAAAAAAAGACGCCTTTGGTAAACCCTATGATATCGCGGCTCGATTTGGGCGCATACTGATTACCGATTCGGTCACGCGAGCGGCGCTGATGTTTAATATCCCCGAACGTAAGGCCTATCCAATTGGGGTGCGAGACGGAGACGGAGAACTAAAGAAACCCATGGGGGTGGCCATCGATGGCAATAAGTTTCTCTATATCGCCGATGTCAGTGACCAAGTGGTCAGGGTCTATGACCCCTTGGGTCGTTTTATGCGCTTCATTGGCAAAAAAGGCGACTTCGTAAGGCCGGTGGACGTCGCGGTGGACGAAAAAGGGGAGCGCATCTATGTCGTGGATGCCGGTGGCATAGAGTCAGACCGGCACGAGGTGACTATTTTTGATCGTGCTGGAAAACCTTTGAGGGTCATCGGTGGGCGCGGTGGCAACGAGGGTGAATTTAATCTGCCAATCCAGGCAGCGGTAGCCTCGGACGGGACACTTTACGTGCTCGATGCCGGTAATTTTCGGGTGCAAGCGTTTGATCGAGATGGCAATTTTTTACGTATGTTTGGCAAGGTGGGACGAAATTTCGGAGACTTTGCTAGACCCAGGGGCATCGCCGTCGATACCTTCGGTAATATCTATGTGACCGATGCGACGTTTCGAAATTTTCAGGTGTTCACTCCGCAGGGAAAACTGCTAATGTGGATAGGGAATGCCGGCCTATTTGATACGCCGGGCAACATTATCTTGCCGGCCGGCATCGCGGTGGATGAGACCAATCGGGTCTATGTGGTCGATCAGTTGATGAGAAAGATTGAGGTGTACAAAAAGTTGACGGAAAATGAAATTGCGCGACTCGTGCCCGGTTATGTCATGGTCGTGCCGCCAACGCAGGCGGCGGAGACGGCGACAACGGCAACGACAACGACGAATGAACCAACACAGGAATCGGCCGTCGATGGGCAGCAAAAGAACAGCAAGCTTGAGCCGCCATCTTAGCAAGTTAATGCTTATTGGGTTTTATTATTTTTGCAATGGTGTGGCTTACGGCGTCCATAGATCGGCGGCTCACTTTAGTCAAGGCTGTCGCCTGCATACCGCCAAAAAATTAATCAAGCGCTAGGGGTCCGTTGAGGCGTTTGTCCTGTCGATGATTGCAGGGTCAAATTCTAGTTTATCTGTAATTTGCAAATAATGATAAGCGATTAATATATAAGAATATGCGTAAGCAGTACGTAGTCCAAAGGAAATGGTGTAGGTAGGTAAAATAGGGATTTAGGCAGCGCAGGGAGAATAGCAGTTCAAAATGTGCACAATGCAAGTCGGTATACTGTAGTGAAGTGTCGCTATGTGCTTATTATTTATGCTATAATTCGCCATCGGTCGGCCGCGATGGGGTCGGTGGATTAAGAAGAGATTAGCTCGAAATAGTTTGACACGGATCAAATTAACATGGTAAAAATACATTTATTGAGCTAGATTAACAAAGAAACGTTTTGCCCGGGAAATTTAGTATGGGTGATGTTTGTTGGTAGGGCAGGTTGAGGTTGTCTTTACAGAGACATTTTGCAATTTGTTCAGCAAGCAACATTATTCTCCTTAGGGTTTAACACTCATAAGAGCGAGAGGCACAGGGGGTATAAAATGAACCAAAGCCATTTTTCAAAAACATTGCTAGGCGTAGCGGTGGCCGGTACGGCACTTATCGCTAGTAGTGTCCAGGCTGTACCAATGACCAGCATTGCTGATTCTTGGCATAACCTGGGTGCATTAAACAGCAAGACAGAGACGCCAAGTGGAAATATTCCAGCTAACCACACGACGGATACATCAGAAATCTGTGTGTTCTGTCACACACCTCATGG
>JBGMRO010000743.1:0-2171 GCA_048061555.1 Thiohalomonadales bacterium
TGGCAGGCATTGTCTGATATCGCCACGGTGACCGTGGTTGCGCCCGATCGCAATCGAAGCGGTGCGAGCAATTCGCTCACCTTAGACAATCCACTGCGCGCCCAAAAACAACAAAACGGATTTATTAGCGTCGATGGAACACCCACGGATTGTGTGCATTTGGCTATCACTGGATTGCTCGACGTCGAACCTGATATGGTCATCGCAGGGATCAATGCCGGTGCAAACCTGGGCGATGATGTCATATACTCGGGTACGGTTGCGGCTGCAGTAGAAGGAAGGTTTCTCGGTCTGCCTGCGATTGCCGTTTCCCTGGTGGGGGAAACGCTGCAACATTATGCGACTGCGGCTCAGGCTGTGCGCCGATTGGTAGAAAAGTTACAGCATGAACCCTTACCAAAAGACAGTATTCTCAACGTAAACGTGCCTGACGTGCCTTGGAGCGACATACAAGGTATGCTTGGCACACGCTTGGGCAGTCGGCATAAGTCTGAACCCGTAGTCAAATTTTTAGATCCACGCGGACGAACGGTATATTGGGTAGGCCCGGTAGGTGCAGAACAAGATGCTGGGCCGGAGACAGATTTTTATGCAGTCGCGAATAATTACGTGTCGGTAACACCGATACAAGTGGATTTGACCCGGCATGAGAGTGTAGCGTCTATATCAGCGTGGTTAGGCAATATAGCACTGGCACCCTAAAGTATTTTAATATCAGAAGTAAGGAAAGGTATGATAAACACGTTTCAAGGTATCGGGATGACGTCACAACGTACCCGAGAGCGCCTGGTAAAACGTCTACAGGAACAAGGTATTCAAAACGCCAAAGTCTTGCAGTTATTCCGCAGCACACCTCGGCATATTTTCGTGGATGAAGCGTTAGCAAGTCGTTCCTACGAGGATACCGCATTGCCGATAGGTTATTCCCAGACCATTTCACAGCCTTACATTGTGGCGCGAATGACAGAGGCTTTAATCGAATCGGGGCCACATAACAAGGTGTTAGAGGTCGGTACTGGCTCTGGCTATCAGGCCGCCATTCTGTCTCCCCTGGTCACATCGGTCTATACCGTCGAGCGCATATTACCGTTACTCAATCAAGCGCGTCGCAGATTCCAGCAATTGAAGCTTAGCAATATTCGCTCAAAACACGCGGATGGAAATTGGGGTTGGGAAGAGCACGCACCCTATGACGGAATTATTGCAACAGCGGCACCGAAGGAGATACCTCAATCCTTACTGGATCAACTGGCTATTGGCGGTAGGCTGCTGGCACCCGTGGGTGAGAAAGGCCATCAGCAATTAGTGCTCATACAAAAAACAGCCTCTGGATTTGAACAACAGGTAATCAATCAAGTCAGTTTTGTGCCCATGTTGGACGGTTGTGAATAAACCCCTGAGGCTAGAAAGTCATATGAATATGAGCTTAGCATGAAATTTTTTTCCGCCGCGTACGACCGCGCTATGGTGTGGGCTGTTCATCGATATGCACAATGGTACCTGGGTGCACTCAGTTTTGCTGAGGCCTGCGTATTACCATTTCCACCACCCGATGTCATGCTTGCGCCGATGTCGTTGGCACAGCCTCGCAGGGCCTGGTGGTTTGCAACACTAACCACGGTGCTGTCGGTCCTGGGTGGACTCGCAGGTTACGCCATCGGTCATTTTGCATTTGATATTGTTCAACCATGGATAGTGCAAATAGGGTATGCAGAGAAATACCAAACTGCGGTTGACTGGTTCGAGGTCTGGGGTATTTGGGTGGTCTTGTTAGCCGGATTTTCACCTATTCCTTATAAGGTTTTTACCATTGCCGCCGGCGTCGCATCGATGGCGTTATTGCCCTTTGTATTCGCATCATTGGCGGGTCGAGGCGCACGATTTTTTCTGGTCGCGGGTTTAATGGTGCTGGGTGGAGAAAAAATGGACCAAGTGTTACGAAAATACGTGGATAGACTGGGTTGGATAATTGTGGCTGCGGTGGTAGTCGTTTTTGGGCTGGTGAAGCTTTTGGCTTAGTAAATTGTGAATACACAATATGCGCAATAATAGCCTTAAATTTTCCGACTTATTATTAAATAATTTAACTCAATCTGTTTTTATCTCTCTTGAGCGCTTCATCAAGCTTAGCCCAGGGGTAGCACTAAAGGCGTTTTTGAAATTGCGACTAA
>JBGMRO010000744.1:0-2154 GCA_048061555.1 Thiohalomonadales bacterium
CGCGCCCTTCCACGGGGTCGACTTAGGTTTGACGACCTGTAATGCCAACGCCATAGCCTCGCGGTTACGTTCTTCCCACTCGGAGCGTGAATCCTTATCTGCATCAAAGCCGTGAATGACTTTGTTCGCCAACGTGGCTTGTTGCCTATCGTCCAGCAATTCAGCGACGTTATCGCTTTCTAATATTTGATCTATGGTTGGCATAGGATTCTTTATAATTACCAAAAATTTGAATTTGATCTATCGCGCACACGAAAATGCCATTCCCTAAATCCGTCAACAATACCGCAGCCATACGCATCATTTTCAAAAATGACTGTATACTCTAAATAATCTTTATTGCCTCCTGGCTCAAACCAGCAATCGACGAATTTGTGTTTTTTGCCACGGACTATAATCGCCCCTACTGTACCGATCCCCGTTTCGGTCCATCCCTCAAAAGCGGTATCCGAAAACTTCCATCCATCTGCTAACCGGCCTTTATTATCAGGTAAAAATTCGACCGCATTCCCTGAATAAGATGAGCGGCTATCACGAACCGTATTTTTATTACATTGACCGATAATTTTAAGAACCGACCCAACCTTATACCAATCACAAAGATCGAATACGTTGTAATAACTGGTTCCCTGTAACGTAACGACACCGTTAAACTGTATGTTTTTAAAATGAGTCGATCTGCAATTTAGTAAATTAATGCCATCTATAAAATTTAGACTTAACATCTCCCCGCCGCGCACATGCGATATCGTACTAATACCGGTAATTTTGACGCCTTGGCCATCTCCAAATACTTGTGTATTTTCCGGCCACTGAATACCTTTAGCATCATACGGTGCTACCCGACCAGGAACATAAATAGTTGATCCACCTTGAGCCGATAACCTAGTCGCCTCATTCACTGCCGATACTAAAGACGGATGATCATTTACATTTATAAACATCAGACATTAGCCCCCCATTTAGTATTAAAATGCGCGTCTACATCCAGCCTTTCTTGCGCCGTCAAAATACGTGGTATTAATAGCATTTCGCACATATCTATAGTGACGTCATTTGGATTATTATTTGATGAGTTGGCGAACATCCCTAGCCAGTTAACACCTGTGCCCGCAGTAAACGGTTGGGGTATCTCATTAGCAATCTGCCACACCACGTCTGCTGATACAGAATCATTTTCGTAAAACCATCTATCTACCGTCGTACGAGTAGGATACCCAGGAGGATTTCCACCGGCACCATTTTGCATCTTAATAATCGGCGAATTAGTTTGTATAGATAACAATCTGTCGCCACCAGCAACCGCAACTACTTGGTCAAATATTGTCGCTATCGGAGAAGCTGTCGGTGTATCGATTTTTAGTACCAGTAATATCGTATGTGGAGCGGGATGCGTAGTACCGTTAAGCCCACTATTTATCTTGCGGTTGCCGGTCGTCCTAAACGTTGGCAATCCATTAATGGACCCCTCAACAAAATTTGATCCTCCTAAATTAATAATGGTATCTAGGTCATAACTAACTCCACCAAGCCCTTTATTTCTCCACGTTGTTATATCTGTTGGTGATCCTATATGCGTAGTTTCGTCAAGCCACGCAACAGCCTCATCAAACACTAATGGATACATTGGTGCCTGTTCTACTAGACACCCTACTGACACCCAGAATGGAACCCAGTCGTCTGAGATTATCCCCGTGAAACCGTTAGCTGCAAAGTATACCGACCACATGTCATTAATATCTTGCAGTGGTACTGCTGCGGCAAGTAGAAATTCTAACGAGGCATCTTGTAAGCTGTTCGACGTGGCACCATTAGCCTGAAAGTAGGCTAGCTGGCAATCATTGATTTGGCTCATACTGTGGGCCCTATGGTTCCGCCCTGGTATCTGGCATCGATGAGGCTGGTATTAGTGAGTCTTTCTGAAGTTCCCTGCATGTTTTCGGTGGACATCGCAACTCTAAGCTTATTTTGGTACAGGGTAGCCATTGTCTGCTGTAGTGAATTCGAGCGCGCTATAGGGATTGCTAGATCCATAGCCAAACGTGCTGATATGGCTTGATCCATTCCAGGCGTAAACTTCGAGGTGTCGATTATTCTGATGATGGCCTTGACGTACAATATTCCGGCATCGCTCACAATTACCCGACTATCATC
>JBGMRO010000745.1:0-2152 GCA_048061555.1 Thiohalomonadales bacterium
ACTGAAAAATAGACATATTGGCGACTGAATGCTTAAGTATTAAGCAGTTTGGCTAAACATAGCCCTCAATTTTTCAAAAAATGACGATTCCGGTATTTTTTCAGATTTAGCTCTACGCTGCATTTTATGCGTTTTTCTGTAGGCGATTAATTCTTGCTGGCGATGCTCATAGCTTTCATTGGCTCGCTGCACCATATTACTGTAGTCCGCGGATGACATATCCCCAGTTAAACTTTCTACATTGCTGCTTAACATGGGTTTAGTCGAGCCGCCTTTGGGTGAACTACACATATTGCCTCCGTTAACTGTCTCGCTTAAAAAGTATAACCCGCTTTAATTAGTATAGTGGACAGGGCGTTTACTGATAAGTTGCTTTTGTCTGACCAGCGGTTTTTAAACTTGAGGCTTAGCGCGGTAATGATTTGAGCTGAAAAGCTAAATCCCCCTCAGTGTCGACATCTATTCTTTACTCTAATCAGATACAGCATAAATATATCGATACTCCCGTTTTTCTAAGGTGGAGGCCTCCCCCTCTTAATAAAGGAGAGAGGTTTTACCCGAATGGCACTTACTTAAGCTTCTTAGGATGACCCTTTTCCAAAATATCAGCCCTCGCTTCATCTCTTGGTTGCATCAACAATGAATACGGTTTTGAGCGCCGTTTGACGGCTCTTGGCTCTATTCTTCCAGCGCGATTTCCTACGCGAATTTGTGCAATCATTACTAACAAATCCTGGATATTTTTCATGCCCTGTGAATACGTGATGCTCCAACTTAGCCATATTTGGAGTGTATGTTTAAAGCTCAACTCTCGTGGCATTATTTGAGAGTATACAGCTGCTTGCGCCATTACTAGACGGATAAGATTGTAAGCCAAAAAATAAACCCACATTTCTTTTTCATTCATTTCGGGCGTTTTACAGCTTAATATTTCCATACCCAATGTCGTCTTTATATTTCGCAGATCCAGTTCAACATGCCAGCGTTGTTTATAAAAATTTGATATTTCTTTTTTTGATATTTCCTTGTCAGATAATAATGTTGTGATCAGTGTTTTTTTGCCAGATTTAAGTTCTCGTACACGTAGCGTATCCGGATAGTGATCATACTGTTGTTGGCTCATCCAGTCGGGTTTTGCTTTGGGTTTTTTCCAGCTTGCAACATGGTCACGGACACCTATTTTTTCTCCTGTTCTAAAATCTGTTTTACGCATTGCGTGTTGCTGAAAAACAATATCCACACCTCTTTCCTGCAGCATGGCAATGAGAAAATAACTGGAATAATAACGATCGGCTAAAACAATATCACCCGCTTCGAAGCTATGCAGTAATTGACGAAATAAAGCATGCTCACTCGCGCCTTTTCCTTTATATTTTCCGATGGCGGCATCCAGTATCACGCCGCTAGATAAACAGATAACACCAACAATTCTTGCAATAGGAAAACCTAAACCCGGTTTTTGTGCATTTTGTTGCGGATAGGCATTTTGATTTTCACGTGTGTCTGGCATGGAGACGGTTGTACCATCGACAAGCTTAACAGGGCGATCTTGCCACTGCCATTGACGAGGTGTTTGTTTGGAGACAAGCAGGCCGGTTTGTTTTACAAGTGAAGCCACCATATCAATGGGTAAACGTTGTCGTGCTTTGCAATATCCCCCGGTGATGGTACTGCATGATGTCAGGCCATTAAAAATACGTTCAACCGCATGCCTATCAACCGTGTTTTGACAGGATGAATCCGCATTCATGGCTTGCGCCAAAAACAGAGAAAGCGTTGTAGTCGGTGTATAAATTCGTTCACGATGCAAAGGCGTGCATTCATCAACGACAGAGAGTAATTTCGAGCTGGTTAGTAAGTTAAAAAAACTGTAGGCATCTGATTTATGGATTTGAGTTTGAATCGATTTTTGTTGAACTTGTTTTAATTTATGGTTAGTGTTCATAGAGGCTGGTGACTCCTGAAGAAGTGTTTTGTGTGGTAACAATCACTTTTTCATTTCACCAGCCTTTTTTATATTTATCAATGTCTTATGTCAATTTTTTGATTTTACTTGGGCTTAAGTAAGTGCCATTCAGGTCAGGCCTTAGATTTTTGATTAGTATAACGTTTGCTAAGCAGCATGTTTTTCCCGTCCGCTCAAGCTACTTCT
>JBGMRO010000746.1:0-2146 GCA_048061555.1 Thiohalomonadales bacterium
TTCGTTCGCCGCCACTTCATGATCGAGCAAATGTACATACATACGTTCAACTTCTAAACGAGCATCCTCTAGTGCAATATCTTTTTGTGTGCGAAAATCCAACAAGGCCGTAATCTGTGGAAAAATAGTATTTTGATTAACATATACATAGGAACCTGAAACTAAGAATAAAACGAGCAGCAAACTTCTAGTCACAGAACTTGAAGAATAAGAATGCGGCGCCATCGATCTAAGCTTTACGGCAGAACTAACGACTTGCGATTTTTGCTCATCATTATAATCCGTCACACGTCTCGCCTGTTGACTCTTTTCGTTCCCCATAGCATCGGCGATGTCATGTTGTAGCGCCTCAGCATCCGGATATCGTTTAGCAGGATCTACATGGAGTAAACACAGAATTATTTTTTGAACTCTATCCGGCACGTTTGAGGGGAATTCCAACTGAAAATCAGCATTTTGTTGGGTAAGTTGCTTAATAACATCCACGCCCGGCTGGTCGTTAAACGGTGTCGTGCGGGTTACCAATTCATAAAAAACCATCCCCAGAGAATACAAATCACTACGATTATCGACCTCCTTACCACGCGCCTGTTCTGGAGACATGTAGAATGGGCTACCAATAAAATCGCCACTATTATTGACATCCAAATTATTTTTTGCCGCAGCTATACCAAAATCAGTGAGCTTCAAGCGAAAGTTTTTATTGACCATCAAGTTTTCAGGCTTAATATCTCGGTGTATAACACCTCGCGCATGCGCATACGCGAGCCCACTGGTTGCCTGTGATATAATACTGAGTACCTGTGGAATTCTTAAGTCTTTTTTATTAGCAAGCATTGCAGCAAGCGACTCACTATCAAAATACTCCATGGAGATGAAATACTTTCCATCATATTCGAAGCTATCATATACCCGCACGATGTTTACATGATCAAGTCGCGCCATCGACTGTGCTTCATGCGAGAATCGTTCAAGGAAGCCTCGGTCACCGCTCAAGGCCGGGTGCAGTACCTTTAAAGCATCAATTCGCCCCAAGCTCATGTGAGTCGCCTTGTAAACCTTGCCCATTCCGCCCCTGCCAAGCTCGGCACTCAGTTTATATTTTCCGGCTATGATAGAATCCATATCGCACATATCTTGGTATTTTCTTAGTAAATCAATAATCGAAGGCTGGTTTTATTAGGAAAACCTGCACCTAATGGCTAGTGAGTGCCCGTCCACAAACAATCGCTGCTAGAACTGGGTCTATAATATTAAAAAATAACACAAAATTCATTAAAAGATCAATTTTCAACCACTAACAATGGAAAAATTACGTTAAGGAACAGTTAATCCTAGAATAATTGGTTAAGCGCAGAAAAGACATATAAAGCTTCCGAATCCAGCTTACGCCCCTTACCTACATCCCTGTAGGCAAGAGATGAGCGAATTTTAATTTTGTCAGTTAAATCAAAGATCTGCATTGTTTTTTGTGATTCAGTTGATGTATTAGGTTAAAATATATACCGCCAGTGGCTTTATAAGCAAAGGTGTGGAGAGCGCTAATAATGAGTAAAACCTTAATCCTATTTCGACACGCCCATGCGGAGTGGCAATCTGACAATGATCATAACAGGCCACTGTCCATCCGTGGAGAACAGGAGGCGAAAAAAATTGGCCAACTTTTAAGCCATCGCCATTCACCACCACAGCAGTTGATTTGTTCTTCGGCAGTTAGAGCGGAATCAACGGCAAGCATTGCGAATACGAGTGGCGACTGGATGTGTTTTTTACAGGTGGATAAAGCACTTTATAATACTGATGCAAGTTCAGCACTCAATTACATAAAAAGCCTTAGTAATAATAAAGAACGCATAATGTTAGTAGGACATGAACCCACTTGGTCAGACCTGAGTAATGACCTACTGATTGAAAAACAAAAATTGGTATTTTCTACGGGAATGATGGTGGCGATTAATTTTGAACTAAGCTATTGGTCCGAGATCGAAATTGGCAAAGGAAAGCTTGCCTGGGTCCTAGGTCCCAATTGAGATGAGGCGCATATACCCAAAGCGTCTGAGATTTAGGCTTTATTGCCGTCCTATTTTATTTATAGCTTCGTTGAAATTCCTTGCAATAGGCCGACTATTACGCGTCATTTCGCCTC
>JBGMRO010000747.1:0-2143 GCA_048061555.1 Thiohalomonadales bacterium
AATACGTCATTAATGTGGTCAACGGCATGAAACGGGGTGGGTGATTTCTTAAGGAATTCTAATAGTCCCTCGATGAAATTTGACTCTTCCATTACTTCTCCTAAACTAATGACATTCGAAGACCTGACTAATTTGATTATTTTTATTTATAGTCACTCATTGCAACATTGGGCCAGTATTTTACGCTGCCATTCACGATTAGACATTCTATCGGCTGGTTTTATTCTCTGTCTACATAATTAGACAGTTAATGTCTATTTAATGAGCTTTTATTGATACTAAGCGACACAGTCCATTAAAAAAACAGACCATTAATGACTCAAATTTCGGATATCAAGTACTTACCTCCATGGCTTATCTTTGGTGGATTCACCGCGTATATCCGCCACCCTAGCATGATGCCCTCACGTGACCGTAGGAGAGCCTATTGGGATATGCAAAACGCATCTGCCGAGTTTAATCTATACAACAGGTTGATTGTGATAGATAAGTTGATCAGAGATAATGCTCCATTTTGTAACATGCGATGCTGATGCCGCCTCTCACTAACGCCAAATATTACCGCCCGCTTGACCGACGATGAGAACATTCCCAACATCACCTCGTAAGCTAGCATCAACACAAGTTAATATTACCGATAAATCACTGATATTTCTAGTTATTCGTATTATTTTTTAGAATATCAACTACCCTTTGTGATACGAATTCGTTATACTCAAATGCGTAAATATGATAAAAATGACTATACCACCGAATGATTATACCACCGATAGTGGTAACTTTTGGTGAAGGTGCTGGGTGAGAACAATGGCTTCGAAAATTTATTGAATGTGGGTTCGAATGATAGCGATACAGCGGGGAGGGATTATACTGTGGCAAGTCAAACTACAATGAATATTATTAATACGCAGATACGTAATTATTTTTTCGCTACCTTATTTTTCGCCATCTTAGTAGCGATGCTAAGTGCATGCGGTACCGACGACGAAACTGCGCCCCCAAATTTCAAGGTCAAATCCAGCCCTAGCCAATTTTCTACGTCTATACTCAATGCCTTGAAGAGCGCCATTAGCAGAAATAATAAGCCGGAAGGTTACGCGGCCTACCATCAACTCAATAGTTATTTACGCGATTACGAATTTACCAAATTAGACGGTAGCATAAGCATACCTATAGAGAAAAAAACAACCTCATGCTCTGGGCCAAAGCTCAACCTACAGGGGTCAATGAGCCGCGAGGGTAACAACCAGCAAGGTCTGTTGACGTTTGTCGATTTTTGTATCGATGTTAGCGACAAACAAAAAAATAAATCCTTGCTTGTCGTCAATGGCACGACAAAATATACCATCGATATGACCTCCGACCTACTTGATAGTAGCGTCACACTAGACTATAACGTTATGACTTCGCTAGGCGGCGAGAAACAGCTTTATTTTGGCAAAGTGAATATCCCGCTGTTCAGCACCGAAGAGGCGAAACGGGTCGAGAAATATTCTGAAGCGCAAACAACATATAATACAGATGCCTTGACGGTGAGTGGCAATCTAGAACGCGGTTACGATATCCGAGGGAATATCACTATCGGTAATCTTGGCCGTGTGCACGTGCAAACAAGTCAACCCATACAGTACGGTAATGAATGTCCCGACAGACCCACGGGTGGTAAAATCGACATTGCCACGAATCAATTTAAATATATACTAGAACCCCTAGACTCCCTCTGCCAGATAGAAGTCTGTGCTGCCGCGAGTGGTGATATTCTAATGGACTGTAGTACATATTAGTAGGATATCGGCAGCTATTAAACGTTAAACCCTAGCAGTTTCTACGTGCTGCTCATACCAGGCATAGGTCATTGCTAAACCCTCTCTGAGATCGATCTTATATCGCCAGCCCAGTTCGCCTAAACTTGATACATCGAGTAGTTTTCGCGGTGGCCCATCGGGTTTAGAACTATCGAAGGCCAGCTCACCTTCAAAACCGACAATTTCGCCCATGAGTCTCGCCACCTCGGCGATGCTTATATCTATGCCAGTTCCCACGTTTACGATCTGTTCTGCGTTATAATTTTGCATTAAATACAACGCCGCACTCGCAAGATCATCGACGTGTAAAAACTCACGGCGCGCCTGTCCCGTCCCCC
>JBGMRO010000748.1:0-2138 GCA_048061555.1 Thiohalomonadales bacterium
GACCCAACAAAAGCATTGCATCCTATAATCAATCTAATCTAATATAGTGATATATTGATGATTTAGAAATAAAACAAGTAATTACGGTGTAACCAGCAAACAAATCGCTCAATTTACGACCAAAATTACTAAACTGTATTATAAACTATTCGTTATAATTTTTTAGTGATATAACTTTTGTCCCATAACAATCGTTAATAGCTTAAGTTTCGGAGTTCAGTGGCTCGTTAATACCGTACTACTCTGCAATATGGTGGATGCGCTTCGCTTATTCACCCATGGTTAGCATTGTTGAACTGCGAAACTTGAGTTAATAGTATGTCGAGACGATTTCTTCGTGATACTAGATCGTGTTACGAGCATGACAAAATATTGGCACTCGGGGATTAAGGCTTAATCCATTAATTGCGAGTTGTTAACGACCCTTAATATTATGAGAATACGACGAAGCACTCACGGCAACAAATAATTTACGCCAAATAATTAACGCCAAATACCTACGCGCTTAATTTTTGTGGCTACTTAAGCTGAAAAAGCCTAAAGCGAATCGCCTAATGGGAATGGCAAGTCGCTATAAAAACGAAAGAACTATAAGAAAAAATTTATCCGGGGGTAGTATATGAGACCAATCATTCGAATTTTTTTTAGAACCTTGCGCTACATCTTAGGACCATTGATGCTACTGGGAGATAAACTCTCAGAACCCAAACCCATGAAACGCCCTAAGAAAGAACAGCAAGAGCTTAACTTGCATACCAAAAAACTTTCGTTATATCACTACCAGACCTGCCCATTTTGTATCAAGGTTCGTCGCACAATTAAACGGTTAGCCTTAAGTATTGAAACGCACGACACCTTGCAGGATAGTCAGAAGCGCGACGCATTAATTCATGGCGGCGGACAAATGAAAGTACCTTGCCTAAAAATTGAAAATGAAAATGGTACTACCACTTGGATGTATGAATCTTCTGATATAGTCGACTACCTACATAAGCGCTTTGCGACTAAGATTGCATACGAGTAGAACGCATTAAAAAAATCACCTTTCATGTAACTATCATGATATGTTTGCCCACTGCATGCTTAATATTCTACAAGCCCATACTATTTTAACGATAAATTAATAGTTGAGTTTTCTAAGCCATCTTACACATAGATGCAGATGTTTAAAATCTATGAATATATTTTTCTCGACACAATTTTTACACACCTTTCCAGTCCCACATTTATATTATGTATTTAAAATATAAGTTAGCGTTTAACAAACAATTAAGTTATTATGTGTACGCTTTATCATCACCCGCTTTACTAATGTCGTTACAAGGATTCCCAGTATGTATGGAGTAATATTTGACTTTCTTCGTGAGTACGTCGAGGAGAATCACGGTGGCCGCGATACCTGGAATGCTTTATTAAAAGCCAACGGCTACAACTACAAAATATTTTTTCCCGTAACCGAGTATCCAGACGAAGAGATCGTCGCCATTGCCGTAACGGCATCGGAAGCATTGAAAGTACCCCTACCAGATGTTTTAGAAGATTTCGGCGTACATGTCGGCCATCGCTTAATGACTTTTTATCATATGTACGTAAAGTCCGAAGAATGGAGAACATTCGACGTCATTTTGAATGCCGGTCACTGTATTCACGAAGAGGTTCACCGACACAATCCATTACGCAAACCACCAAGCCTTCAATCTGTGTTAGAGACCGAAGATTTATTGGTACTACGCTATTTTTCACACCGTAAATTATGCGCTGTCGTCAGAGGTATCATTCGCGGCATCGCTGAGCATTTCAACGAATCGTTTATTATTGAAGAAAGCCAATGCATGCACCATGGTGCTACCGAGTGTGTCTTCAATGTCCACCGCAAATCAGTACTAGTATAATTGTAACAACTCACCCCACCCCTGAAATGCATCAGATCGTCGTTAAAAAATGATCATTTACCCTTGTAAACTCACATTTTTCGCCTAGATCTGATGCATTTCAGGGGCAGTCTGAGCTGTTACAGTTCTATTTTACGTATGTGGTGAGTAGTTACTATAATTGTAACTACAAATTCATTATCACCTGTAGATTCAGTCCTGTGTTCACAAATGGTCGTTTACCTGTGTAAACTCACAATTAGTTAC
>JBGMRO010000749.1:0-2130 GCA_048061555.1 Thiohalomonadales bacterium
ATTCGTCGACCGGTCAGTATGAGTCTATTAGTGATAATTCAGGTAAACTAAGCACGAAAGGAATAGAACTGATTGTTAAATATAATGCCGTAGAGAAAGTAGATTTGGAATTTAGTACTGTCTGGCAGGAGACAAAGGATAAACAAAACCCCCAAATTTCTGTTGGAGAATCACCCGAATGGCTAGCAAAAATGAAAGCATCATATGTGCGAAATAATATTATTTATAGTGTTTTTGCTAATTACACAGACAGCATGAATTCAGACTTTGTATTCGTAGAATCGACAACACCTGGGCTTTATACAAGACTTGGCGATGAAGTAGACGATTCAATTTCAGTGGGCATCAATATTCGCTATAGTCAGCCGAGCACAGGTTTTTATGCTCAAATCCACGTTGAAAATTTATTTAATGATGATATTTATACACCTGCGAATGAATTAGTTACGATGGAAAAAGGATTGCTTTCGCAAGAGCGCCAGATAATGTTGACGATTGGTCTGGAATATTGATGGGCAATCAGAGAATCAAGAGAGAACCAAGGGGTCAGCCAGGAATGGCACTAAGTTAAGCGCACTTCAGGCATAAATCATCAATGATTTCTCGACGGGGTTTTGTTAACCATTTAAACGGTTTTGTCCTCCTTTTAATCTGCCTGGGTTCCACTCGACCTTCTCTTTGATATAACAAACAATAGGCTATTTCAGATAATAAATTTTTCTTAAATTGGTGGGTGGATCGCCCTTCCTTTGAACCGTATTCATGACAATAACTAAGCAAAGTTTGAATGCTGGATTTAAAGCTGAATTGGCTCGGTTTATATTGATCTGATACATCATAAATAATCTGTCGCATTACATTAAAAACGACAATATACATAAGGATCTCTTTTTCAACCATCTCAGGTGTTTTGCTTTTGAGTACATCCATCCCCAATGTGGTTTTTATATCTCTAAAGTTTAACTCTATTTGCCAGCGCTCCCAATACAGTGCACTTATTACTTCTGCTGGATATTTAATTTCATCCAGCAATGTAGTGAGAATATAGTAGGTTTTTACTCTAAAGCCTTGATTTGAAACGGTCACTTTTATTTGCCTCATGGTCAATGTTTCGCTCAAACATTTCCACTGTTCTGCATCGTAACGTTTTCTAATTTGTGTACTATTTTTGGGTTTGTTTAGACAAATAAGATAATCGTCTTTCGCGATTTTTTTAATCGCTTTATCTGAGGAAACGGGTTTTCGTTTTGCCAAAGCAACAATAGAGTCAACACCCATTTGCATAAGCTGTGCTTGATCAAAGTAACAGATAAAACCCTTATCACCAATGAAAATATCACCTTGTTTGAATGACTCTCTTTGTTCTCGAAGCAGGTTAAGTTCGTGTGATTTTTTATTTCCCAGGCGGTAACTTAACGTGACACCAGAATAAAGATTAAACAACGCACAAAGGCGCAGTTGAGGGAAGGCGCATCCCGGCTTTTGGATTTTTTGCTGCGGCCATTTCTCTTGATTGATGGGTGTATCGGCTGCGGTTAAGCCCGTTCCGTCCGCACTAATGACTCGACGATTTACCAGCGGATGGATAGCATTACTTTTTTGTGTGACATGTTCAAATATTTTACTAATAAAAGAAAAAGATAAACGCTTTCTTGCCTGACAATAAGCGGAGTTTGAGGCAGACATGCGTTTGTTTTGCTGCTGATAATGACGAACACGAAACAGGTGAACAATGGACGTACAACTTGCTTGTGGATTGAGGATTTGTAAAAAGAAACCCCAAAATGTATTTTCCGTACTAAAAATACGACGTCGATTATTATTGCTACTATGCTCATCTTCGAATAAAGATTGAGGTATATAAGCACCTAATATTTTACCTAAATCCGTTAAAGACTGCCTGGACAGTTTGCGCTTTTTCTCATGCAATTTCTGGCAGACAGATTTGGGCTTTTGCCGCAAAGTTTTAATATTAAAATCAGGAGATAGAAAAAGCTGCATGGCTGATGATTTGTAGTGAATATAAGGCGTTATTTTATCTCAAATTTAATGCCTGAAGTATGCTTAACTTAGTGCCATTCCTGGCTGACCCCTTGATTCCCTTAATGTCAAATGTAAGGCCTGACTCCC
>JBGMRO010000750.1:0-2125 GCA_048061555.1 Thiohalomonadales bacterium
CATCACGAATAATTTTACCGATGGAGGTCATGCCGCCATCGATATCATTCTGTATACCTACATATCTGTCGGGTTTCGCCATGGAGTTCTTATAAAAATATTCGTTAAAAGAATAAGAAGGTTAAAATAACTAGGCCCCTAACCGAAACTTGTCGGGAAGGGGCCTTGAGCTAACTATTTACCCCGGTTTGTTATACAGCCTTACCGTGAAAAATAACCATAGAGGCGCCCGCAGACTGGGAGAAATTATCGAAGCCTAATAAGCGCACGTGGTTCTTGGGGTGCGCTTTATTGCATGCGGCACACTCCGCCAAAATGGTGTCTACATCGGTTTCACCAAACAGGGGCAATTTCCACATATACCAATAATTACTACCGGCATTTTCGGGTTCTGTATGTTCTATACCCGGATTCCAACCCTTATTGACGATATATTGAATCTGTTCGCGAATTTGTGTGTCACTCATCGCGGGTAAGTAAGAAAAAGTTTCAAACTTGTGGCTACTCGTGTCGCCCAAGCTAGATTTATAATCTTGCATATCACTCATTTAATTACTCCAAATATTGTTTGAATTTTACGATTGGCCCCGATGGGTCGCTAAACTTAACCCACCGGGATCTAATAGCGATCGCTATTTGTGTGCGATGTCTAGTTTATCGACCGTGTCAAATTCAAATTTGATTTCTTTCCAGGTTTCCATTGCCATCTTGAGTTCCGGGCTGTGCTTAGCGGCAGAGGTAAGGATATCTTTGGCCTCTTTCTCTAATTCGCGACCTTTGTTACGCGCTTCAACACAGGCTTCGACGGCAACACGGTTGGCAGCAGCACCCGCAGCGTTACCCCAGGGGTGACCCAATGTGCCACCACCAAATTGTAATACAGAGTCATCACCAAAGATGTTGACTAGTGCAGGCATGTGCCAGACGTGGATACCACCCGATGCCACCGGTAGTACACCCGGCATAGCGCCCCAATCTTGATCGAAGAACAGGCCACGTGAGCGATCTTCTTTGATATAGGAATCGCGCATGGTGTCTATCCAACCCAGAGTAGCATCTCGGTCACCTTCCAACTTACCCACTACCGTACCGGAGTGCAGGTGATCTCCACCGGATAGGCGTAAGATCTTGGTCAGTACACGGAAATGAATACCATGATGGGGGTTACGGTCGAGTACCGCGTGCATGGCGCGATGGATGTGCAATAACATGCCGTTATTTTGACACCATTGTGCGAGCTGTGTATTTGCCGACCAACCGCCGGTGATATAGTCATGCATGATAATCGGTGAGCCAATCTCTTTGGCGTATTCGGCACGACGCATCATTTCGTCTGCAGTCGGTGCTGTCACGTTTAGATAATGCCCCTTACGTTCCCCGGTCTCTGCTTCGGCCTTTACGATCGCTTCTTGCACAAAATCAAAACGTGCGCGCCAGCGCATAAACGGCTGCGAGTTGACGTTTTCATCATCTTTGGTGAAATCGAGACCACCACGTAGACCTTCATAACAAGCACGGCCATAGTTTTTCGCTGAAAGACCCAATTTAGGTTTGATCGTGCAACCCAATAAAGGACGACCGTATTTGTTCAAGATGTCACGCTCTAGCTGAATACCCTGCGGCGGTCCATTACAGGTCATTACATAGGCGATCGGAAAGCGAATATCTTCCAAACGTAATGCACGTAGGGCCTTAAATCCAAATACGTTACCGACCAGTGAGGTCATCACGTTGACAACAGAACCTTCTTCAAACAAATCTATGGGATAAGCGATAAAGGCGTAGAAGCAGGTGTCATCACCGGGTACGTCTTCGATGGCGTAGGCACGACCTTTGTAATAATCCAGGTCGGTTAAGAGATCGGTCCAGACCGTAGTCCAGGTACCGGTGGAAGACTCAGCGGCTACTGCAGCTGCAATCTCTTCACGGGGAATACCTTCTTGAGGGGTGATTTTAAAGACAGCCAGGATGTCGGTATCCTTCGGGGTATATTCCGGCATCCAATATGTTTCGCGGTATGCTTTTACGCCCGCACTATAACCTTTTTTAGCCATGTGATCCTCCTGTTCTTATGCCCATCCACAAACGGTCTATTTCTCCAATTTCTGCGTTGCGTCGATTTTTT
>JBGMRO010000751.1:0-2121 GCA_048061555.1 Thiohalomonadales bacterium
GTTGGCTTGCGCCGAATTTGGGGTATGATCCGGATCAAGAGAGGAAATCGGCGGTAGGATAAATCATGATGGTGCAGACAAGGAGTCAGCATAATGTTAGAGGAAGAGAGACCCGTTCCACAGCTTAGACGAGTGACTGCGTTGCCCAACGAATCAAAAATAAGGCCGATTATAGCTGAGCGAATTGCAGCTTGGTTAGCTTCGAGTTTCGAATCCAATACGACCGTTGTTAACGACATCCCTGAACTTGGGGTGGTAATTGGCACAACCAGAGGCACAGAACGTATTGAGAACCAAGATCGACTTGTTGCTGTACGATACTCGGTAACCTCTTCACATAGCCGCGGATTTATACTTTTTGCATTATGCGACGGCATGGGCGGAATGAAGGATGGAGCTGTATGTGCTGAGATGGCAATTGGCAACTTGATCCAATCTCTCGTTACATCCAATGAATTCAGTTTAGATAGCCGTCTTCATACAGCGGTTAAAACTGCTAATAAAGCGATTTTTAGCCGATACCACGAGCAAGGTGGCACAACACTCTCTCTTCTAGCAAAATCTGCTCAGGGTAAATTGGTGGCCTTAAACGTTGGTGATAGTCGTCTATATGAGTTCGCAAACTCAAAGCAATTTCATTTTCGTCAAATATCAGTCGATGACACGATTGCTGGAGAAGTCGAACGTCTACGAGGCGTAGCATTTACGACTCAAAATCATGCCGACTATTTAGATCGGCTAGCTCAATACATCGGCCTTGGAGATGGCTTGGCCCCTCGGTCATATGAAGCCTCTGAATTTATGACCGGGTCAGATTTTCTCTTGACATCTGACGGCGCCCACAATATCCGTAATAATTTAGTTGGTAATATTATCCGTAATGCATCAAGTGCATCAGAAATAGTTAGACGACTAATACAGCTGTCTATTTGGACAGGTGGCCTAGACAATGCGTCGATAATTTGCGTGCAGAATAATGTTTTAAGGCAACTACAACCGATCAAAAACCCACCATATGACTTACTCGAAGTATGGAGTCCATTTGGAAAATTTGAGATACCTTTTGAGGCTACGCTAGAAGTATTCAATGGGAAAAATCGAGGCGCTGAACAAAATCAGCCACCGTCACAGTCTAAGAATACATTAGCCGTAAATGAACCTGCGACAGTAAAAGCAAAAAAACGACCTCGTAAAAAGGCGCAAAAAATAGCTGCCTCATCGAAACCAGATAGAAGCAGAAAAAGCAAACCGCAAAAGGAACTGGATATCCAAGTAAGTATTAATGGGGATGGGACAGAGGATGACCACAGGGACGACTCCTAGCTTTCCAGAACGGTACTCATACACTGGTACGCAATTTAGTGGTGGACAGGCAGAAGTATTTGTTTGCTCTGATTCGCTCTTGGAACGGAAAGTTGCAATCAAAGTTATAAAAAACATATCAGACCTTCCAGCATTCTACCAAGAGATCGCAGCTATACAGGATATCTCATCACGACATATTGCTGAAATCTATGACTTAATCTCCAATGCTAAAGATGGGCACCCTGGCTTAGTCGAAGAGTACGTCCCAGGATACCCACTTACAGAGTTCCCAGACGCCAACGTAACGTTGGATGGCTATTTAAAGGCACTGTATCAAATAGCATGCGGTATCGCCGACATGCATGCTCACAACAAAATACATCGCGATATTAAGCCAGCCAACATGAAATTTGATGATGAAAATATCATCAAGATTCTGGATTTTGGAATTACCTGCGACATAGATCCAAGCGTAGAGACTATTGCAGCACGCGGTACTCTTGGCTTTCGAGCACCTGAACTTTATTCACCACCAATTACTGTCACTCCTGCAGTTGATGTCTACGCCTTCGGCGCGACTGCGTGGTATTTAGCCACCAAAACACTGCCACCTGCACTTCTGGAGATTCCACCAATATCGAAGCAGACAGCACCATCTTTTTCCGATCTACCACTTAAATTGGCTCAAGATATAGTGGCAGTGTTAGATAACACCCTAAGCGTTGAACCTAGCGCCCGCCCCTTAATGGGTACTGTTCGCGACGTTATTAAAGACCGACTATTATTTGGGGCGCACAAGGCAGAGTTTACATATGG
>JBGMRO010000752.1:0-2112 GCA_048061555.1 Thiohalomonadales bacterium
TTCTGCGTTGTTTGCAGAATTAGAAGTACTTATCTTAAGATTAAATGCTCACATAGTAGTCTCTTAAGATAAGTACTTCTAAATCTGCAAACAAACACAGATTAAGAAACACTAATATGCTGCGCTTTAAAAAATCGGTACGCCTTTTGGCCATGGATGGCCTTATGCTGCGAATGCATGGATGCATTAGAGCAGTCGATCTTGAAGAAATATCCTCGTTTGTGGACGGACACTAACTAAAAAGGTTCATCAGCTAAATAGCGGCCTAGAGACGAAACTCTTGAGCGACTTGCCTTTCTATTTTGCCGATTGCCACTTTTGTACTTGATGATTGGCGTAGTCGGCAACAAATACCGTGCCGTCCCGGGCTACAGCGACCGCAATGGCGGTATGTGTCGGTCCCGTGCTTTTGACCCCAAATGCATTCAAAAATTTGCCATCGGCGCTAAATTTTTGTATGCGATCGTTGTAAAAATCGGCCACGAACACATTGCCCTCTGGGCCTACAGTAACTCCGGTAACGGTCGCAAACCAGCCATTAAATTTTCCAAAAATATTCATCGCAAAGGGACCACCCCATTTTGTTTTAAGATCTCCATCCAGGGTATAGGCGAGTATGCGGTCATTGTAGCCATCCGCGATATAGAGTATGCCCTTGGATGAGAGCGCAACATCAGTGGGGTAATTCATTTTTCCGTCGAAGACGCCTACCGTTTTGCTAACGCCCCATTGACGTACAAATGAGCCATCGGCACGTAAATGTTGCACCCGTTGATTGTAAAAATCCGCAACGAACAAATCACCATTAGCAGCGACGGCTATGCCGCCTGGTGCTGAAAATTGGCCCGGGCCACTGCCTGCGCTACCGATCCTGCGCACAAATTTGCCTTCGAGGGTGTACACTATAATTTGATCTGCGAAGTAATCAGCGACATATAGTTCCTTATTTGCGATAGTCAAATTCATTGGGCGTATCAGTTTTTCTTCGGTGGCACCGGTATTCCCTAATACACGTATAAGATTGCCATCAAAGTCAAAAATGGCGATGCGCTTATTGCGTGAGTCACTAACAAAAACCTCATTTTCACTGACGGCAATACCGGTGGGTTCGTTAAACTGCCCAGGTCCATCTCCCTTTGTTCCCCAACTGGTTACCAATGAATACGGCTCTTCTTGTGCTGAGGGCATCCAGACGATGTATATGGCGAGTGCAAGCAGCGCGATTGTAGTAATAAGTGAAAGAAATAAACGTTTAAGTAGCTTCATGTAAAGGTTGCCTATCTGTTAAATGTTAAATGTTAAATGTCGAATTACGAATTACGAATTACGAATTACGAATCACGAATCGCATGCAGGAGTTTAAGCGCTGGAGCCGACTCTAAGTCAAGGTTTTTTTCAGAAGTTGCGAATATCGGGATCAATTGTCACTCAAGCTATTGATTAATACACAATGTATGTCCTTTTCGCTGACTTTACATTGTTCTAATAGGTCTGTAACCGCGTGTTTCATAGCCTGCAGGTCATTCAGTCTTGCGTTAATTTGTAGGAGTTTTTGCTCGGCCAATATTTGTACCTGTGCACAATTGCCGTCGCCTAAATCCAAAAGATCTTCAATTTCTTTTAAGGTAAAACCCAGCTCTTGGGCGCGCTTGATAAATCGTATACGTGAGACATCATCGATTGAATAGACTCGAAATCCCTTGTTAGGTTTTTCGGGTTCCTTGATGAGACCGACCCGTTGATAATAACGTATGGTTTCTACGTTAACCTGTGCTTGTTTGGCGAGTTTTCCGATCGTGAGGGATGTTTGTGACATGGTTTTATACTAGCATGCATAATTATGTGGCGAAATAAGAGACATTTTTCTTAGAGTCTGGTTGTTATTAAGTTAGTTATTAAGTTAGTCTATTTAGAACAGTATTGGTTTCACGAATATTTATTTGCCACCTTTTTTTAAGTTATACTTCAATTCAAATACAATGGGTTCGCGGTCGTGATTGTCTGCGGCTGCCATATTAATTCGTTCGACTAAAAAACCGTTGGACCGAATCATATCTAATATTCGTGGAATATTCCAGATCCAGCCCGCCTGATAAAAAATCGTGCCGTCTG
>JBGMRO010000753.1:0-2101 GCA_048061555.1 Thiohalomonadales bacterium
AGTGAAATTATTGTTGTGTTTGATTGCGATGTCGTTATACCTTGCATAGTAGTTACAGGCATGCTCAACGATTGATAGATATTTTGGGGAGTTGGGCCGGGCCGACATAATAATAGCCAAAGCTGTACAGGGGCCATTCTACTGCAAAAGTTACACGCATAAAGTTAGCAACTTTCGGAGAAAATTAATGAAGAATAATACTGATTACTGGAAGGAGAACTTGCGACTAGTCGCAATATTACTCGTAATATGGTTTGTTGTTTCATTTTTGTTCGGCATTATCCTGGTAGACACATTAAATGTTATCCGCATAGGGGGCGTAGGGCTCGGGTTCTGGTTTGCACAGCAAGGTTCGATTTATACTTTTCTGGTTTTGATATTTGTGTATACAAGAAAAATGAATGCACTCGATCGCAAATACAATGTTCATGAAGAGTAGGGGAGGCCGATAATAATGGATCTGACAACACTTACCTATATATTTGTTGGCGTCACCTTCACCTTGTATATAGGCATCGCCTTCTGGGCGCGTGCAACAACGACCGGTGAATTTTATGTTGCAGGGAAAGGTATACATCCTGTTGCAAATGGTATGGCTACTGCCGCAGACTGGATGTCCGCCGCATCATTTATTTCCATGGCAGGATTGATCGCCTTTAATGGTTATGGCGCTTCCGTGTTTTTAATGGGCTGGACAGGTGGTTATGTTCTTCTGGCATTATTGCTTGCGCCATACTTACGTAAATTCGGAAAATTTACGGTCCCGGAATTTATCGGTGAACGTTACTATTCTCATACTGCCAGAGTTGTTGCGGTAATCTGTCTGATCCTGGCATCGGTCACATACGTAATTGGTCAAATGAAGGGCATCGGCGTGGCTTTCTCACGTTTTCTGGAAACAGATTATGATACCGGTCTCTATATTGGGATGGGTATCGTTTTTATATATTCCGTGATGGGGGGTATGAAAGGGATTACCTATACACAGATTGCCCAGTATTGCGTGTTGATTTTTGCCTATACAGTCCCGGCAGTCTTTATATCACTAAATATAACCGGTAACCCGATTCCGCAGTTGGGGATATTAAGTACCATGGCGGATGGCAGCACCTATATGATGGACAAGCTCAATCTGGTTGTCTCGGAGCTGGGCTTTAATGAATATACTACCCAGGTCCTGGGGAGCAAGCTGAACATGTTTGCTTACACCCTGACACTGATGATTGGTACTGCGGGCTTGCCGCATGTCATTATTCGTTTCTTCACGGTTCCTAAAGTAAAAGATGCGCGTTCTACAGCAGGTTGGGCTTTGGTCTTTATTGCGATTCTGTATACCACCGCTCCGGCAGTCGGTTCGATGGCGCGACTGAATTTGATGAACACGATTCAGACTGGCCCGGTTGGAGAGGAATCTGCAAATATTAAATATGAAAATCGCCCGCAGTGGTTCAAAAACTGGGAGGCCACCGGATTGTTAACATTTGAAGACAAGAATGGTGACGGGCGTATTCAATATTATAATGACAAAAACAAGGACTTTGCCGAAAAAGCAGAATCATTTGGCTGGAAAGGTAACGAGATGGTCAAGGTTGACCGCGATATCATGGTATTGGCAAACCCTGAAATTGCAAACCTGCCAAATTGGGTGATAGCACTTGTCGTAGCGGGTGGTTTGGCTGCAGCACTTTCAACAGCAGCCGGACTGCTACTCGCTATAGCCTCGTCTATCTCGCACGATCTGTTGAAGGGTATCTTTAAGCCTGATATTTCAGAACGCGATGAATTGATGGCTGGTCGTATAGCAATGGTAGGCGCGATTGCTGTGGCTGGCTATTTTGGCCTGCACCCACCCGATTTCGCTGCAGGTACTGTAGCAATTGCATTTGGCCTGGCGGCTTCATCTATTTTTCCAGCGTTGATGATGGGTATCTTTAATAAAAAAATGAACCGCGCCGGTGCAGTAGCAGGCATGATTACAGGCATAAGCATTACCATGTTATATGTATTCCAGCATAAAGGGATTATGTTTATACCGGACACCTCATTCCTGGGTGGTATGCCAGCGAACTGGTTCTTTGGTATATCGCCAAATGCGTTTGGT
>JBGMRO010000754.1:0-888 GCA_048061555.1 Thiohalomonadales bacterium
TGTGGAGATTATCTTTAGTTAAAAATCTGATAGAGATGCGAGATCAACGCTTCGTCATCGCGCAGTTCAATAACTAAACGAATCTTTCCATTCTTGAGCGACAGATTTCCATCTCTAGACTCAGTATCGCGGTCGACACTAGATAATGTAAGGTTTCCAGTCCCCATAGCTTTGTTTTTCTTGAATTTCCAGCGCAAATTTTCTATTGAAATCTTACGGGACGAAGTATTATCAAATATGTCCTGGTAGTCTTGTCGCATTTGCACTATACCACTACGATCCTTCGTCCAGGTCGAGCCTGAAAATAAGGTAATCATTTCGTCTGCATCACCGTGTTGGTATGAATCTACATAACGGGCTACGATATCGTTGAGTTCGGTTTTGGTGGGTTTTCTCCGAGTCACCTTCGGTTTTGCTTGTTCAGAATATACGGCTTTATATTCTTTACTGCCAACCAATAGTCTACGGTTCTTGCGGTTTGTATCGATAAACGGTTTCGCATCATTGCCAAAAGCATCGTCGTCGCCTGCGTCAGTCGTATTGCGTTTCGCGGTAACAATCGGGACTGGAATGGAGGTTGCTTCCAAATTTATCAGACTTACCTTGTCGAATTTAATCGAGTTACCGCGTTTACGTATTTTTATGCGTATGTCTGCGGATATTTCTTTTTGGCTATTGTCTGCCAATTTTAATATTGAGCCGTAGCGGCCTTCACCCCTTGCAACTTCACCGTCTATGCTCCAATCCAAATCGTCAATTTCTAGGCTACGTGTTTTTGTACTTCTAAAGACCGATTGGTATTCATTTAATGTGGGATTAGCAAATCGACTGTTACTTTTGTGGCGCGGGCAGAAGGTAGGGGGTATTGCAGCAGTGGGTGTTGGAGGA
>JBGMRO010000754.1:898-2090 GCA_048061555.1 Thiohalomonadales bacterium
TGTTACTTTTGCGGCGGTTTCTTTTGAAAAGTTTCGCTATCGAACGAATGTTTCCATTTTCATAGTAATTAATATATTTGTCGATCAAGCTATCAATTTCAGATTGACGAATAGGTTTTTGGCGGTCAGAACGCTTACGAGAAGTGCTAGCAACAACCTTTGATGCTTGCTTGCGTTCACTAACAGAATTTTGTCTTGCAGCAATTTTTTTGTTTTGCTCAATCGGTTTAGCAGATCTTAGGGAGTCGGTTAAATTAGACAGTGCTCTCTCCACATAAACAGCAGAAATATTTCCGTCATTAGCGAGTGCGCTTTGCTGTGCAAGATTTGTCGTTAACGCGAGGGAAAATTGCTTATACCAAGAAGATTTTTTTGCCTGTCGTTTTTCGCGGCTACTAAGTTTCCGCCATGCCCTGTCAAATTTTTTAATATCTTTACGACCCCAGGGTCTTTTTTCTACTAGCACCCAGGCTAAAGATTCTATGGGTGAGGTGCTCGCATCATCTTTTTGAGTATTTTGAGTGCGGACTGATTCGCTGCGGTTTTCTGAGTCTATACTCCTGACGATACTGCTACGAGGGGTGTTTTCTGGTTTGCTCGTAAAATAATCAGAGACGAATGTCGAAACCACGCCAACAACGGTCACTAAGGCGACGGTTTGTTTGTAATGCTGCGATAAAAAATGCGAAATGGTCTGTAAAAAGGCGGGGCGAAATCCATCAGGTGTATCATCTGTGGCAGCTTGTGAGTCCTCAGCATCGGTAAATTCAGCATGGACATTGTTTGTATGGACAATGTCTGGTTGAGCCGGTTGCGGGGCGGGGGCGGCAGTCACTACTGGTGTCGGTGGAGTCGATTCAAGCGTAATTTCGACTACGTCATTGGGGTCAAAATTCGACACAGTTTGCACAGGCTGGTGACTCATGCCAGAGTCGGATAGCAATGCATGAAAATATAGGAATTCCTCGCGGGAAATCTTTCCGCTGGAATACTGATTAGTCAAGATATTTAAACTTACTTTACTCATTTCGTTTATGAATCGTACATAGGATAACGGCACACGATAGAAATATCGTATAAAGACACCCTAATCTTAACTAATTTTTTACCCCAATGTAAATGCTAATTGAACTTGTTTCGACATTATCGGTACTGCCCAAGGCTTTGCTATATAGCTAATTAAGACTAACGT
>JBGMRO010000755.1:0-2074 GCA_048061555.1 Thiohalomonadales bacterium
ATTGCTGTACCCGAGTCACTTCGGCCGGTTTAATCAAGGGTCCTACATCGGTCTCGAGAAGCCTTGGATCACCGACTTTAAGGCTCGCAACCAAGGCGATAAATTTTTCTAGAAAGGCCTCTTTTAACACGTTTGCCACAAAAATACGTTGCACCGAAACACAGACTTGACCCGCATGATAATACGCGGCCTTAACCAATGCAGGCACCGTTTTTTCGAGATCTGCGTCTGCGGCGACGATAACCGGTGCGACACCACCGTGTTCGAGCGCACAACGGGTGCCATCTGCGATTTGTCGGCGTAATTGCCAACCCACCTTGGCAGAACCGATAAAGCTTAAGAAGGCGATACGCGGGTCCGCGACCAAACGATTCGTCGTATCGCGATCACAGACACAGGCTTGCACCCAGTGAGCGGGTAGATCTGTCTGCTTCACCATCTCAACGAATCGCAGACAACTAAGGGGTGTATTAGCAGCAGGCTTTACGATTACCGGGCAGCCCGTGGCAATCGCAGGCACGACCTGGTGTACAATCAAGTTTAATGGATGATTAAAGGCACTGAGCGCCAACACAACACCGATGGGTTCCTTTGTCGTCATGGCCAATCTACCTACGCCGGCGGCGCTCAAATCCATCGGAATTTGCTCACCGACCATTTGTGCAATATGCGCTTTGGCCAGCTCTACCCCATTGATGGCACGCTTGACCTCGACCCGTGCATCGGTCAACGGCTTGCCGCCCTCTCTGGCGATAAGTAAAGCGAGTTCGTCTTGTGCTTGGTGCATTAACGCAGCGAGTTGATTGAGTACCTTTGCCCGTTTATATGCTGCTAGCCATAGTTCACGATTATTATATAACTCGCTTGCCCGTCGCAACATTTGATCGGCTTGCTGCCAATCCTGTAGTTCGATGGTTTCTATCTCCTGGCCATCGTAAGCTTGAACTACTTTTAAAGTTTTTTGTTGGCTCATAGTCATTCTCTTTTAATCGATTATTTCCTAGGTCCGTGAGTGCCTTAATCTTCAAAGATATGATGCAGCTTATCCTAGGTTCAACTAACGTGTTAGGGTTATAGTGTCGGACGCTAATAGATCGTCTTTATATTAAACAGACTCTCTCGGCCAACTCATCGATTAATACTCGTTTATTCTCCGTATAATCGACCGCCACCTCCACTAAGTGAACACCACCCTGTTTAAAACAGTTCACCAATAAAGGCGCAAATTGTTCAGCCGACTCAACTCGATGCCCCTTCGCGCCGTAACTCTCGGCATATAAGACAAAATCTGGATTACCAAACTGTAAACCCCAGTCATCAAAGCCGCCCACGGCCTGTTTCCAACGTATCATACCAAAGGCATCATCGCGTATCACCAAGACGACCAAGTCTAATTTTAATCTCACCGCGGTTTCCATTTCCTGACTATTCATCATGAAACCACCGTCACCACATATCGCCATGACTTTTTTGTCTGGATATAATATCGCGGCCATCATGGCAGAAGACAAACCGGCACCCATGGTGGCTAAGGCATTATCGAGCAAAACGGTATTCGGCTCACTGGTGCGGTAATTCCGCGCAAACCAAATTTTGTACATACCGTTGTCCAGCGCGATAATCCCATCACGGGGAACTGCGATGCGCACATCGGCGACTAAACGCTGTGGGATTAGTGGAAAACCTGTGTCCTCGGCACCTTCGTGGATATGCCGATCCACTTCTTTTTGTACCTTCATAAAATAGGAAAAATCATGTGTAGCTGTTTTATCTAATTTTTCAGTGAGACGCTCGATTGTAGAGGCTATGTCACCGATCAATTCTAATTGTGGAAAATAGACTTCATCGACCTCTGCCGAATTGAAATTGACATGGATTACCTGTTTGCAATTAGGCTCCATAATAAAAGGCGGTTTTTCCACTACGTCATGTCCGACATTAATCACCAGGTCGGCACGGTCAATAGCGCAATGCAGGTAGTCACCATCGGACAATGCAGCAGTGCCTAAATACAACGGGTGATACCCCCCAACGACACCCTTACCCATTTGTGTATTACAGAACGGCATGCCAA
>JBGMRO010000756.1:0-2070 GCA_048061555.1 Thiohalomonadales bacterium
TGCAGGCTCGTCACAAACGACAACAATCACCTCTTGCGCCGCTTTCGCAAAACTTACGACGCTATCCGCAATACCTGCCGCAGTATCGACAATTAAGACATCGACTTGTGCTTGCAAAGTACTAAATGCACGAATCAGACCGGCATGTTGCACAGGTTGTAATTCCGACATATGTTTTAACCCAGATGAGGCGGGTATAATCTGTAAGCCCTTGGGCCCACTCATAATTGCCTCGTCTAAAGAGCATTCTCCAGATATAACATGTGACAAATTGTATTGCGGATACAGGCCCAACATAATATCTACATTGGCTAAACCTAGGTCGGCATCCATTAACATCACGTTTTTGCCGCCGGAGGCAAAGCTTGTCGCTAAATTCACAGAAATGCTAGTCTTGCCCACCCCACCCTTACCGCTGGTCACTGCAATAACGCGCACAGCTGGCCCTTCGTTCATCCTGGAGGAATACCCGCTCGTATCAAATTTGTGCATTCAAATTTAACCCTGTGAACGCCTGCTGAATGGCCTCTTTTCCCAAGGGTTGATTCGTTTTCCGTGCGATTAATACACTTCTATTGATCAATGAATGGGCCGTCGCAATATGTAAGTTATCCGGCACCTTTTGGCCATCACAATAATAGGCAACCGGTAAATTGAAATTTAACAATACGGATATGGCGCCACCTAGAATGGTCGTTTCATCAAGCTTGGTAATAATACAACCCGCGAGCTTGGCCTTCTTGAACATGACAACGGTTTCTTCTAATACCGTGCGATAGTGGGTAGCAGGAAATACCAATAAGGTCTTCAAATTGGGGCTACAATTCTCCAACATAGCCAACTGCGAATTCATCCGTACGTCGCGATGACTTAGACCCGCCGTATCAATTAGAATCAAGTGTTTATCTGACATAGACTTAATAGCGTCTCTTAGACTGTCTTTGTTACTAGCCACACGTAACGAAATATCAAATATTTTTGAATACGTTTTTAATTGTTCATGCGCACCTACACGATAATTATCTATGGTAATCAAGCCAATATTTTTGCGTCCGTAACGCAAGGCATAGCGTGATGCAAGTTTCACGATCGAAGTCGTTTTTCCAACTCCTGTGGGTCCGACTAGCGCAATGACTCCACCTGAAATAATTAAATCTTCATCGATGACGGGTAAGCTGTCTGTCATATAGGTCAGCGCAGTTTGCCAGGCACTTTGATAGTCGGTGTAGACCTCTTGGCAGTCGGCGATTTTTCTAGCCACATCAGGGTTTAAGTCCAATTCTAGCAATTGTCGTAACAATTTTGCGCGTATTGGGTTTTGTCTTTCGGTTTCACCCCAGGCTAAGCCCGTCAACTGCTGTTCTAATAAACCACGTAGGCTAACTATCTCATTTTGCATCGCTACCAACGTCGGTTCTTGAGACCAAACGTTACTATTATTTGTCGAATGTCTTTCGCCATTCTTGGCCATTGGGCCACCACCTGACGGTTCGTGACCGGCATCATCCAGCATATAAAATTGCTGTTCACTATTCCCTTGATAACTCTTGCTGCGGTAATAATCTATGGTTTCAGTATTTCTTTGTTGACTGAGTGACGTATTCGAGTTCTCACCTTCCGCGCCGCCCAGTATTGCGAGCTCTTTGCTGATCTCGTCGATATTAAAATGGGTACTAGACGTTTTCTTTGGCGGTGATTGCGATTCTTGACCCCGTTCAATGCCCTGATTTACGAGTAGTGGCGCAGAGCTACTTAACTCGACTAAATCTGCTTTAAGCCCATCGTCATCGCTTATAGTAGTCTTTGCAGGAGAGGGTTTTGAATTTGCGGGGGTGGCATTAGGTGGCTTCGATCTTTCTGTTACCACGTTTACTGATGTTTCATTTGCCGTATTTTTCTTATCAGATTTTCCCGATAATATACTTTCGTCATAGTCTATGGCGGCAATAATCTCAACACCACCATTGACTCTGTTATTTGATAATATGACTGCGTCTGGACCCAGTTCTTCCCGTACGGAGCGAATTACAGTTCGCATATCCTGCGAAAAAAATCTCTTGATCTTCATCG
>JBGMRO010000757.1:0-2066 GCA_048061555.1 Thiohalomonadales bacterium
CCTCTGGAACTTTAGGGCGGGTTGCTGGTGCATCACTCATAAATCACCTTTCTCTACGATGTGGAGATAGCCACTGCAAGACATTGCAGTTGAAAACCATCCCTAACTCGGCATTTTCTCATTTTTGGGTATAAAAATAAACAGAATTGCAGCATGCCGAGCCCTTCATTTTGTCAGAATAGGTACAGATAGAGGTAAAACGACATTTATTTATCCTTAACGCTATAATCTGATGGCATATCATGTATTTATTGACGAGGGGTTACTCTTGGCTTCGGATAAAGGACGAGCATACTTTGCACTTGGAGGGTATCATTTCAACCCGGATCACATCACACGCCTGCTTGGAATTGAACCGACTAGCGTAAATGACGCCGGTACTAGCGGTGGACTGGACAAACCCGTACTCAGCTCATGGGAATTATCGACCGATACTGTCACGGGTGAAGTGGACGTTTACGACTTGACCGACATAATCATAAAGCAACTGGAACCCATTGAAGAAAAAGTCCTGGAAGTATGCAAAAAATTCAATCTCTCACCAAGAATGGGTATCGTGCTGACTCTGTCTCCTGAAAATGGCGAATCAAATCCGGATGTAGGTTTTGGTGCGCGAACCATTCGATTATTAGCCGATATTGGCGCCTTTATTAATGTGGAATATCAGCTTACACCTCGCTAAGCGGACCTACATAAAATCTAACGTATCCCTACCCATTCCCGTTGAGCGCAAACGACCTCATCTTCTCCAACTGCTCCTTACAATGTTTTAAACTTAATGGCTGAAGGGCATGCGAAAAACATTCAATAATCAATTCAATTTCATCTGCGGTTTCTTCTGCAAGCACAGCATTATTTGTTAACTCCGCCAACACGCTGTGTGCCGTTGCCTTATTAACCCGGCAGAGCACTGCAAGATGAAAAGGTAACTGCTGCTCCATGCATACAGTTAGTGCAGTGTCATACGATCGTATTGCTTCTTCTAAGCGTTCTGGGTTTTCTTCTGACTCTCCCAGGTTATGCAGCGCCGCAGCACGGTTATTATGTGTAGCAGCTAACTCTAAAGCGTAATTATCTGCATCGAGTTCTGCCAACGCATTTTTAAAAGCAACTACAGACTTTTGCAAGTTGCGGTTACCTTTAAGCAGGCTTCCATAAGTATGGTAAGTAACCCCTAGCTGATACATGGCGGTTGCCCATTCTTCAGGCGTCTCTTTTCGAGACCAGACTAATAGCGCATCCGTGTAAGCATCTATGGATTTACTTAATAACTTCGTATCTGCTTCCTGCCTGCCCAAAGCTTGCATCGCAGTACCTAAATTATATTGAGAAGCTGCCCATTCAAGTGGTGTCTCATCCTGGCTAAAGACTTCTAAGGCATTATTAAATGATTCAATTGACAGCTTAAATAATTTGGCATCTCTTAGACTCTGCCCAAGTGCCGCCAGTATATTACCTAGACTATTATTTGTGACAGCCCAGTCTTTGGGAGATTCTTCACGTAATTTTTCCGTTAATTTCGCTTCTAAAGTCTCTCGAGCGATTTCAAATACATTCGCGCTATAACGGTGCTGTTCAAAATTACCGCGCGTGTAAATAAAATTATCGGCGACAGCTACCTTGTTATCGGCGCTGGCACTATTCGCTACATCATCAGAAACTAAGCTTATAGTGTACTCAATTGATTTTTCCAGCGCTTTATTGTCTGGATAAAAAAGAGTGTTATTGGAGTATTTCATTGAGATCAGGATCCGCGCCTACTGCACCACCAAGGTCGATTTCTTCATCGGTGGCTTCACGTATAGTCAAAACTTCAATCGTGAAAAGTACATCTCTGCCACACAGTGGATTATTTCCATCGACGGTTAATGTTTCGTCATCAAATCGAGTAACGATAAAATTTTTAGGCTCGCCTTTTTCGTTTTCCATGGTGATGGTCATGCCGATTTCCCGGTATTCTTCCGGTACATTTTCGATGCTATCGGTAAATACCAGCGATTCGTCTCGGTCGCCATATAAAAGTTTGGTATCAATCGGTATTTCGATGATATCACCCACTTTTTTGC
>JBGMRO010000758.1:0-2065 GCA_048061555.1 Thiohalomonadales bacterium
AGATGATTCACCGATTGACCCAATGCAATGACACCGTCGTGACAGGAAACACAGGCACCCAAGATCTGCGTATGGTCAACGATAGCTATGATCCAGCTATCTTGTACATGGCAGGCCAAGCAATCATCTGATGTGGTAACATGATTGGCCGGTTTAGATGGAAATAAGTCATTCACTCCAGCAACAATGGTCACTTCATTGTCCGCCAGCACACTACCACCCTGGGAGATAATGACCCGAAGTACATATTCTCCAACGATATCTGGTCGAAAACTCGGTGTGGCTGAATCTGGGTTGATAATGACCGCTCGGCTACTGGCGGGTTTAGAAACGATACGCCATAGTATATCGATAACGAGTAAATTACCCTCATTGGCCAAGGCCGTAAATCCCGTCGTTATTCGATTTAACTGAAGGGGTGCTTCAGCAACCAGCATACTAATCGTACCGTCTTTGTTGTTTTTGAGGTCGATGTTTGCGAGATCGATGTTTGCGGAACCGGGATCCTGTGACGGTGCACATCCGACGATCAACGCCGTTATCCCGATCAAGCCCCATAAAAAACACCACTGCCTAATTTTACTTTTCATCATTCCCTGTCCTCCGCTGCGAGAATATTTTGACATTACACCATATTTAGGAATACTTCACCCATAACATAGTAATAACCCCACCGTTTTGGTGAACTTACCCCTTTTTTTATATCTATTCAACATATTATGGTGTTTTTTTACTTTTCTGGAGAATTATCAATCAAAATGAGCACTATATAGACGTAAACTCTGGTTCGTTTCCAAAAATTGCGAGTAAAATATGCCGCAGAACACGGCCAGCCCAATAATTTACGCCGAATACCCCATAATCAAGACCGTTTCCACACAATTAAGGTGCTTTTCCGCCATTTATTTAAAAATAGTACATACATTGGTATATAATCACCATCTATGCAAAATAAATACACCACAATTCGAACCGCACTACAGAAGCTACTAAAACCCCTGATACGAATACTGCTGCGTTATGGTTATTCGTATCGTGAGTTCAATAGTCTGGCAAAGCAGCTATTTGTAGATGTCTGTTATGAAGACTTCGCCATCGACGGCCGAAAGATGACCGCCTCACGTGTATCAGTGTTGACCGGCCTCGATCGAAAGGAAATCGTCAAACTTGTCAATCAGCGAGAAAATCAAACACAACCGGTTAAACAGGCCATTAATCGTGCATCCCGCGTCATTGGCGGATGGTTGCAAGACGCGGATTATCACAATAAAAAGGGCGAACCGCTAACGCTTTCTGTTAAGGGCGACGGCATCAGCTTTGCTTCCTTGGTGAGAAAATACGGGGGTGATATCACAGCAGGCCCCATTCTGGATGAGTTACTTCGCATTGAGGCGGTAAGAGTTGTCGAAGAAACAAAAGTAGAGTTATTGGCTGAAGGCTATGTACCGGTCTCAGATGAGTTGGAAAAATTAAAAATTTTGGGTGACTGTACACGAGATTTGTTAACCACCATTAATTACAATCTTGACTCCCCCAAACACCCGAGGTATCAGCGCGAGGTATTATATCGGGGTTTGTCGCAAAATAGTGTAAACGAATTCAAACTCGTCAGCCACGACAAGTGTCATAACCTGTTACTAGATCTCAACACCTGGTTGGCGAATAAACTTGATCTGGATACTCGACTAGAGACTAGCCAGCCCGAGTCAAGGGTGGGTATAGGAATATATTATATTGAGGACGTTGTCACCAAAGCAGACCCGCCACAGAATAGTTGAAGGAGTGCTCGCATGTTTACAACTAAGTTAAAAAGAATCGGTCTTTTTTTCTCACTTTTATTACTCCTTAGTGCGTGTGAAAATGGCATAGTCGGAACAGGGGAAACACCAGACCCCGTGAAAGGCGGTTATGCACAAAAAGGCCCGTTTGCAATAGGTTCTAACGTTGTTATTGTCTCCCGCCCAGGACCAGACTATGTCGCCAACAATACGATCCAGGTACAAACTCGGGACGGCATCGGTTCATTTGAGTATGACTTTGTCGTGGGTACACTGTACGACGTCAG
>JBGMRO010000759.1:0-2062 GCA_048061555.1 Thiohalomonadales bacterium
CGTTGCGTCAAATTTTTAAATGCTCACATAGTAGTCTATGCTGCGCTTTAAAAATGTGACGCGCCTTGAACTTGAAGAAATATCCTCGTTTATGGACGGACACTAGCACCCATTCTTATGGATACTCAGCCCTAGTTACTATGACCAAGATATTGGGCAAGTTTACACGATTTAAACCCTTTATCGTCATAATCGAGTATAATCCTCGGCTAAATTGGGACTCTTTTATGAATTGTCCTGCATCAGTAGCATAATACTCAACCTAACAGAGATATATACACCTTTGGTGCTACAGATTTAAAGTTTTTACTAAGGAGTGCCCCCATTATATTCGGGTATAACTGCTTAAATTTCCCAAAATACAACCACACGGAAAATATTACATTAGATGAACCATCAGCAATGACTAAGCCAGTCAGAAAAATCCTTGTCACTAGTGCCCTTCCTTATGCCAATGGTCCGATTCACTTAGGACATATGGTGGAATATATACAAACGGATATCTGGGTACGTTATCAGCGCATGTGTGGCCACGAGTGTGTCTATGTCTGTGCGGATGACGCCCACGGCACGCCAATTATGCTGCGAGCCGAGTCGGAAGGCATCTCCCCCGAGGAATTAATAACGCAGATGCATGCGTTACACAGCCAAGATTTTGCCGATTTTTCGATAGCCTTTGACAATTTCCACAGTACGCATAGTGATGAAAATAGACAATTAGTCGCGTCGATTTTCAGCCGACTCGTAGACAATGGCCATATAGCGACTAAAGTCATTAAACAGGCCTACGATCCAGAAAAAGAGATGTTTTTACCTGACCGATTTGTCAAAGGTGAATGCCCTAAATGTGGTACTAAAGATCAATACGGCGATAATTGTGAAGCTTGCAGTGCTACCTATAACCCGACGGACCTGATTAACCCGATATCGGTGGTATCGGGAGCAATACCGATAGAAAAAGAATCTGAACATCTATTCTTTACCATTAGTGATTTCCAGGACGACCTAAAGCGCTGGATTCGCGCTGGCCATATCGCCACCGAGACGGCCAACAAACTCGACGAATTATTCGAGGCCGGCTTGCACGACTGGGATATTTCCCGCGATAAACCGTATTTTGGCTTTGAAATACCGGCGCATCCCGGTAAGTATTTCTATGTCTGGCTCGACGCCCCCATCGGCTATCTTGCCAGCTTGCAAGACTTGTGTACTCGGCGCGAAGACCTAGACTTTGATGAATTTTTAAAGCCGGATTCAGATTGCGAGATGGTCCATTTTATCGGTAAGGATATCGTGCGTTTTCATGCGCTATTTTGGCCGGCACTATTGTCCGGCAGTGGCTACCGGCGTCCCAGCAAGATCTTCGTGCATGGTTTCCTGACCGTAGATGGACTAAAAATGTCGAAATCTCGCGGCACGTTTATTAACGCACGGGCATATCTGGATCACTTAAACCCAGAATATCTACGCTATTATTTCGCCACAAAATTGACTAGTCGGGTCGATGATCTCGATTTGAACCTGGATGATTTTTTATTGCGGGTCAACTCAGACCTAGTCGGTAAGGTGGTCAATATTGCCAGTCGTTGTGCCGGCTTTATTCAAAAATCCTATGATGCCACATTGGCACCACAAGCGAACCCATCAGCATTATACCAACAGTTTTGTGACGCTGGAGAATCAATCGGTCAGCTTTACGAACAACGTGAATACAATCCCGCCATGCGTCAAATCATGGCCCTGGCCGATTTGGCCAACCAATATATTGATGAACATAAACCGTGGGTATTGGCCAAACAAGACGGTAAAGAACAAGAAGTCCATGAAGTATGCAGTCTTGCAATTAATTTATTTAAGGTCTTGATCGCTTACTTAAAACCGGTCTTACCCACTACTGCTACAGAGGTCGAAAAATTCTTAAATATACCGGCATTAAACTGGCACAATTACACTGAGTATTTGTCTGACCACAAAATAAATAAATTCAAACCCTTAATGACTCGAGTTGAGTCTGATAAAATTACCGCCATGCTAGCGGCAAGTAAACAGGAAAAAGCAGAGC
>JBGMRO010000760.1:0-2058 GCA_048061555.1 Thiohalomonadales bacterium
CCGGTTACCAATATCTTTTTTCTGGAACTATAAATTCGTGACATTTCGCTACCTTCCATTTTCCAGCAATCAGTAATTAGTCAATATCAAGTTTCTTCTAATTACAGTACTAATATTAATGCTACCTATTACTAGCTCCGACCGATTCCATAGTATTCAAACCCATCTTCTTTCAATCTACCTGGGTCATATTGATTGCGACCATCGAATATTGCGGGACTTTTCATTAATCCATGAATCCTTTTGAAATCCGGATGGCGGAATGGCTTCCATTCCGTAACTAATATCAATGCATCAACATCGACCAGGGCGTCATATTGATCACCCATCAAAGACAGGTGGTTGTGATCAAACCAATCAGCCGGAAGTATTCTTTTTGCCTCTTCCATGGCGACTGGATCATACGCGAGAATGGTAGCGCCAGCTGCGATCAATTCCTTGAGTAAAACAACCGACGAGGCTTCACGCATATCATCGGTACCAGGTTTGAATGCCAAACCCCAGACTCCGAATTTCAACCCGGTTAGGTCTTGCCCATATTTTTTGATAATCTTCCTGAATAAGATATGTTTTTGAGTTTCATTCCTATCTTCGACGGCACGAAGAACCATTGGTTGAAACTTATGCTCTTCTGAAGTCCGAATAAGTGCTTTTACATCTTTTGGAAAGCACGAACCGCCATAGCCACAACCTGGATAAATAAAAGAGTAGCCAATTCGGCTGTCAGCACCTATACCTAGTCTAATGTTCTCGACATCGACCCCTATCTCATCGCAGAGTGCGGCGATCTCGTTCATAAATGATATCTTGGTCGCCAACATCGCATTTGCGGCATACTTAGTTAACTCCGCGTCACGAATTCCCATGTATATTGTGCGTTCATGGTTGTGCGTAAAAGGTTCGTAAATCTCATGCAGAATCGCGCGCGCGCGCTTGCTATCTGTCCCAATAATCACCCTATCGGGCCGCATAAAATCATTTATGGCGGAACCTTCTTTCAGGAACTCCGGATTACTCACTACATCAAATTTAATTTCTTTACCTCTCTCGTCAATCTCCTCTTGAATAGTTCTTTTTACCTTTTCTGCCGTCCCCACCGGTACCGTCGATTTATTTACGATAACGGAATAGTGATCGATTATTTTCCCTATATCGCGCGCAACAGTTAGAACATGCGAGAGATCTGCTGAGCCATCTTCATCAGAAGGAGTCCCTACGGCGATAAAAAAGATAGTATCTTCAGCTGTTTTGGCTTGGCCTAACAAAGTAACGAATCCCAACCGTCCCGCTTTTACATTCTCCGATACGATCGACTCTAGACCCGGTTCGTATATTGGGATTTTTCCCTGCTTAAGTCCTTCGATTTTTTCTTTATCATTATCTACACAAGTAACGTTAAATCCCATCTCGGCGAGACAAGCGCCCGTTACCAGGCCTACGTATCCTGTGCCTACTACTACAATATTCATTTTCTTTCTAAATTTTAGTTAGTATCCGAATTGGATTGTCCCAGATTTTGTATACATTTCCGAACATCTCAATGCAACTGTAACGGAGGTGATCTTTAGTGGGAAGTATATTGGTGAGAAATTTTGGATTGAGATGGTCCTTCAGACAACGAATCCGGGTTGCAGAGCGCTGGATGTTGCGACATGGCTGAGCATAACAACTAAGAACTTGTCTAATCGGATCAGTACGCAGCGGAGTCGATAGGGGCAGAATATTGTTGGGCCTAGCTAAACAATTTTGATTGGAAAGCGGCTCAAAGCACTTTTACCGTTCATACTTCTCCCTCAATTCCTTTCGTCGATGGCCCGTAAGGCACAGATTGCACGTCGAATAGGCTATCATGGGGTTCACTTGCTGGTACCAGGCAGGAAGTAGCAGTCGTCCGAGAAATAGCGATATAAACGAAATCCAGTAGTCGTTGTAAAAATGTAAATGATCTAAGCTTAACTAGTATTTAAAGTTAACTACATACACAACACAATTGTTAGGCCATGCCTAGATTCACACTCTATAATTTGTTGCTACGTTTATTGTTTCCAGTCATCCCGG
>JBGMRO010000761.1:0-2026 GCA_048061555.1 Thiohalomonadales bacterium
TAATTCTCTTATTGACTTCGTGAGTGGGTACAAGCGTACAAAGATTCATCGGCACAATTATTCCAATCTTTATCGTCATCCTTCCATTAGTAAGTAAAGCTGCTACTGATGTCGAAAGTAAGCATGAATAATGACGAATCGTTCACACATCGAGACGAAACATGGCAATTCTGCTAAGGACACCATTCTCTAGGCAATATATGCTAGTGTTAAACCTAGCGAATTAAAACTAAGTAGTTAAAACTTAAGCGAATATTGCATAATAGGGTTTAATTTTGTTACACGTTTCCCCTACTCCGCCCTTGCTTGAGATCTAGCCTACCCACGGTAACGAAAATTCACCGGGATTTGGCGCAGTCGGAACTTAATACTGACCTTCTTTCGACTTAATATGGGGGTTTAATCGACCTATGATATACAAGATAGAACTTTGATATGACTCTTAAAGCAGTTTACCCTATGAATTAAATATAAGCAGAAACAACTAAAATCGTGTTTATTATATCTCTCAGAGATTTACTTGTATAGTGTTTTGCTCAATATTTATCAATACCCCCCCATTAACCTTGTCAAAAGAGGAGTACCCGTGACCAAACTCATTGCTATCGTCGAAGACGAACCAGCAATTCGTGAAAACTATGCCGAGGCGTTGCGCCGACAGGGTTACCAGGTTAGCACGTTTGCGAACCGCCCCTCTGCCATAAGGAGCTTTAGAGAGCAGTTACCTGATCTGGCGTTACTAGATATTGGCTTAGAAGATGAAATTGATGGTGGTTTTGAGCTTTGTCGAGAATTGCGTTCGATGTCAGAGACTATCCCGATAATATTTTTAAGCGCCCGTGATAGTGATCTCGATACCATATCCGGCTTGCGGCTAGGTGCCGATGATTATTTGACAAAGGATATCAGCATCCCTAATTTGTGCGCCCGTATCACGGCATTTTTTCGTAGGATCAAGCATGCCGAAACAAGTACACTAGGCGATAAACTGCTTGAACGTGGTGATTTGATATTAGATCTAAATAGATTTGTGGCATCATGGAATAGTCAAAAAATTGATTTGACGCTCACTGAATTCTGGATCGTCCATGCGCTCGTGCTTCGCCCAGGACATGTCAAAAGTCGTGAGCAGTTAATGCAACTGGCAAAGATCGTGGTCGACGATGCGACCATTACCTCGCATATAAAACGCATTCGAAATAAAATAATTCAACTAGATAAATCTTTCGATCATATAGAAACAGTCTATGGTTTGGGTTACCGATGGTTAGAAAATTGATGGAGTTGCCACGAGACAACCCTAGACGGCCGTGATTAAACTGCAAATATTATCACTGAAAATATCCATTCGCGTAAAACTTTTACTGGCATCATCCGTTTTACTGATCATACCTATCATCGGATTTCAATATATCAAAGAATTGGAAACTTTTTTACGCGAGGACCAACAACAACGTTTATTGGAAAACGCTCGGGTTCTTTCTTTAGTGATCAGTGCCCAAAGCAAACTAGATTCACTATTCAATGAAGTTGCCATAAACGACAACAATAAGCATATTTTTGTACGTCCGTTAGCCTCAAATATACTATTAGATGGATTTAGTGATGATTGGCAATTTGCCTCTAGTGGACTAAAACTTTCAAGCCACTTAAGCAGCCCTCCAATTAGCCCTCAAAATAGAAATATTGAACCGGATAGCGACCCGCCTTCTTATGATTTTTTATTGGGTTATCAATATCCAAACTTGTATGCCTTTTTTAAAATACGGGATAAATATTTAACCTATCAAGGGGCGGAAAAAAATATCGAGGTTCGCAGTGATCATATACGCATTAGTATAGAAGATAGCCGCGGAGAATTGTCCCAATATATTATATCTACTCAATCTCCAGGCATGATACAAGCGAGAAAGATCATTCACCGCAGTAAAAAGAAAATAGTTTATAAGCCATTTCCTCGTATTAAAGCCGTGTGGCAAGAGACTGCGCAAGGTTACAATGTAGAAATGCAAATCCCAAAACCCAT
>JBGMRO010000762.1:0-2023 GCA_048061555.1 Thiohalomonadales bacterium
AAAAATATTATTCCTTCTAAGCCCTCATTAGGAAAATATCTTGTTGGATATCATTCTTATCAGTCGATATAAAATTAGCCCTACACCTATAAATAATAGTCGAATTTACGATTCAATGCGGATCTCGAATGCGCAAATTTCAAACAATTTGGCAAGTTTCTACATTGTGACTTGAAGTGGTATTCATTAGCAGATGGTTGAGATAGTTTGGTAAGCTTGATTAATAATTATAAATATAAGCTTTTAAATCCGTGTGCGGAGCTATTACACACTGAGTGTTGGCGCACGTTGCAGTGGTTTTGGCGATTTTTTCTGTTTCTGTGGTGATTTCTCAGATTTGGGGGTCGGATAATTTTTTTCCAGCCATTTTTGCTGCAGCTCGAATTCGCTAGGTTCACTCGCGCAGCCATTGAGTAACAGGATTATTCCAGTCAATAGGGCGAGTGAATTAATTAGGCGGTAGGCTGTCATATTTCCGTGGTACATTGCGTGACTAAAAATGCAGCAAGCGCATTAAGTAAAGGACATCTACAAGCAAAGTCAATAAACTACACGCATCAATTGTCTCTTAATCGCAGTAGCTTAAACTGGTTGTCGACCTTTAACCTTTAACCTTTAACCTTTAACCTAAATTTTATGTTCCTAGCCGAAACCGTCATCGCGGCCATTATCACCTACATCATCATGTTAGTGGCCTATTTTTATCACAAAAATAGGAAATTTCATGTACCGGTTATGATCGGCATTATAATTTTTGACTTAATGATGCCGATTTATCTATATGCCACCCGAGATTGGAAGACTCGCTTGATCGATGAAGGCGATATACTGTCTTTTGGGGTATGGAGCCATTTTGGGTTAATTATTGCGTTGTTTGTCTTATATGCATTACAAATCTTCGCCGGGCGGGCAATTTTGGCCAGCGAGGACGAATCTAGTCGTGCAGAGCACCGTAGTATTGCAAAAGGTGTCCTAATAGTGAGGGGGCTGGTTATAATCACCGGGGCGATGTTGGTACAAGCCGAAATAGCAGTGTAATCGCATGGGTCAATCTAAAAACCCACCCGCTATTTTCGCATTGGGTGGGCTTTTTTCGTAGGGTAGGCACCATCGTCTAATACGATCCGCCAGTGATTTTCTAACCCGCTGGCCTCGTAGTCAATGATTTATTCTCAACTATTTATTTTCAGCTTTTTATTCTCAATGAAGGCATGAATCAAGGGGGTCAGTATAATCTCCATGGCGAATCCCATTTTTCCACCTGGAATCACTAAGGTATTGGGTCTAGACAAGAATGAGTCGCTGATCATATTCAATAGATAGGGGAAATCAATGTCTTTTGGGTCACGAAATCGAATGACTATAAAACTTTCGTCGGGTGTGGGGATATCCCGGGCGATGAATGGGTTAGAGGTGTCGACCGTGGGTACACGCTGGAAATTAATATGTGTACGGGAAAATTGCGGGGTGACATAGCGCACATAGTCATCCATGCGACGCAATATCGTATCGACAATGGCCTCTGCAGAATATCCGCGTTGGGCATTGTCTCGATGAATTTTTTGAATCCATTCGAGGTTAACGATAGGCGTTACACCGATCAACAGATCGACATATTTAGCAACATTAATGTCGCCAGTGGTCACGCCGCCATGTAATCCCTCATAAAATAATAGGTCGGTATCGGTGGGTATTTCCTCCCAAGGTGTAAATTCACCAGGAACTAGTGGGGCGTAGGGCGCGGCCTCTTCTTCACTATGTAAGTAATAGCGACGTTTACATAATCCGGACTCGGCATATTCTTTAAAAGTAGATTCGAGGGTATCGAATAGGTTGGACTCAGGTCCAAAGTGACTGATTGTCTTTCCTTTCGCGGCGTATTTATCAATGGCAACCTTCATCGCGGCTCTGTCATATTTATGAAAACTATCACCCTCAATAATTGCAGGGGTAAGTTCTTCACGTCTGAATATATGTTCGAACGCATCTTTAACTGTGGTAGTCCCTGCGCCGGAAGAACCGG
>JBGMRO010000763.1:0-2011 GCA_048061555.1 Thiohalomonadales bacterium
TATTATTTGTTTGGTAATTTTCGACCGATAGGCTTTGCAGTTGATAGATCGACGAGGAAACTACACCATTGGCGGTGCTAAACCAGCCTATTCTGTGGGTCGGCACTGAAGTGAGTCCCAAGGCATTTGCTATCTCAGGTGAAATAATAGATATTGATGCGCCCGTGTCTAACAATAATCGCGCCGATTGTTGCTTGTTGATAATAACGTCTATCAAGAATTGGTCATTGGCCCGCAATAATCCAACCGCCGTAGCGCCCGCCAAGTCAATGGCAGGTGCTTGATTAATTCGGTCCAAAAGTAAATCGATTTGCGCACTCACGCTGGGGTCATGTCTGGCCATACTTAGCGCTATACGAGCGTCTTCAGGATTACCTAAACCTATTTGAGCTTCGGCCACGCCGATAAAATTGGGTGCATAATCTGGCTCTAACTGTGTCAAACGACGATAAAAATCCAACAGTGCCAATTTATCACCCTGGCTCTTTAAACGCTCGGCTTGCTCCGTGACCATCGTACGCAACTTTGCATTAACATCGTCGATGTCTTGACTTTGATGTGCGTAAGAACGTGCCCGGTATAATGCATCAATACTAGCCAAGTAGTGTTTTTGACGATGATGCAGCTCGGCAAGTAATAACAAAGCAACGATATTGTCGTATTCGTAGTTGAGATACAGGTTCAATAAACGAAACGCGGATTTATAATTCTGTGCTTGACTTAAAGCTCGCACCGTCTGGAGTAATAAATTTTGATAAGTCGCAACCGTGTCATCATCGGCAGTTTCCCGCACAGAGATATAGACGCTAATGAAATCTTTATAACGATATTCATCCAATAATAAAGTCGCGTTATCGAGAGGCGAGCGAGCTTGCCGCGGACTGGATTTCGGCCTTAGCTCGGTAGGCATCTTAGATTTAGTGGGGCTGACTATTTCTTTCTCTAATGACGAATCGACTATGGGTGAAATTTCTTTGGCATTGTAAAAATAGGCCCAGCTACCTGCCCATCCCAATATAAAGAACAACCCATAACGAATTAATCTGTGCATAACATACCCAAAACGTTTAAGATTTCGGCCTTTCTAACGCGTCCCTATTCACTCTCAATGTTGCTGCTCCGCCTTATATAGTATGGCTATATTGCGTTGTCGCGCCTAACTGGGAGTAAATATTGACACACTATAAACACCTAAATCTCAAATGCCTCGGGTATATAACGGGATTCACGTGATGGTCTAATTTGATATCCCTCAAATAATCATTTTTCTATCTAGCGGTCTATTTTAACTATCTATTTCAACTATTTAATTTAACTATCGAATTCAACTATTTATTTTAACTATCTATTTCAGTAAGGGGTCATCTTTTGGCAATTGCTTTGCATACCATAGGGCGAGTTTGTGGCGCATTGATTTTTGGTTAACTTTGTCCTCAGGCAGGGCTTGGATTTTCTTATCATGCACCAATAAGCGATAGATATAGAGAATTTTCTCGTTGGCCGAGTCGGTCGCCTCAAAAATGACCGCGCCCCGTTCTTCTCCGTATTTGACCCCCGCTAGAATGGCCGCCTTTAGCAACTCGGCTTCATGTTTGAGCTTTTTCATTATTTCATACCAAAACCATGATTATCACACCAGTCGATGCTCCACGCTACATATGAAGCGTCTACAAGCAACAGTATCTAGGCTCTTCGATAATAAATCAACATCTTCAGCCGTACAAACCGCCATGGGCTATGTGGCATTCCTCTTATTTTACCCCGATTAGCGGTCAGGAAGCAGGGAATGCTGTTCTGAGGCAAAGATCCCGCGCATATGGGTAATTTTCACCTAAACAGAAAATATTCAAATGGACATTCATGCTAATTTTAAAGTGGCATAGACGCACTAGAGCAACTAGAATACAGTTTGCCTAATTAGTTAAATTGTTTGCTTAAATTACACTACATGCCCCGTCCGAAACAAGGATCCACGAGATGTCAGATTTAAATCAGCGTCGAGCCATTATTA
>JBGMRO010000764.1:0-2005 GCA_048061555.1 Thiohalomonadales bacterium
TGTTAATACCTCCGATTCTGCGGCAAATAGCTGCGGGTTTGGACCGGCGGTAACAGGCAGAAACTGGAGATTTGGCAAGCTTTGGATTGAGGTTGAAACTTAAGATTTCGATGCAAGCCTCGTTTGGAGTTCTGACGGTTGTTTATTGTTTAGAAGCATATCGGAGATTGAGGTGGTAGTCAAAAAAAAGTGGGTGTCCTAACGTATATTTTTTTCTTGTCTGATCTTATAGCGCGCCCCGTCCAGTCTATTAGTCCAAAGTAATCAACTAATGAATAGGTTATTCCGGCTGCACCGGTTTGGCGTTCAGCGCCGAGAAACGGATATAATGTGGTCGGTTGTTGAGATTTTTTCTGTCTTGCCTTTGCTGCCTGTTGTTGTGCCTTTTTTAGTGTTGAATTCGCCTTTTTCGACCAACTAAGATATGTGTTGACACGAGGGGAGCGGGCGGGGCTGGTTAATGTTATTACACGACCATATTGATTGCTATTTATCCAATACCTACCCTGCTATTATACTAACGTTAGATTTATATCCCTAATTTAAGCGTATTGTCAAAACCAATCAGGAAATATGATAACATCGCCACTCGAATTACAATAACACTTTATTTCGAAAGTAAATTGTGCAGCTAAGCAAAATCACATACCAAGGAGAATACACCTAATGTACCAGAGCAATGACATAACAATACAAAGTGCATTGATGATATTATCTATATTTATGATTTCAGGTTCTGCTGTTGCAGGAGAACTTACTCCTCCGGCAAATGCGACAGATAGTGCAGGTAACCCTGTTGCCACAATGAAACCAGTTGATCAAGTACAAGCTTGGGCGCAGGTATTACCCAATGAAGCACGCTATGTTGATGTATTATATTCGAGCATAAATGCGATTGAACCCGTCTCAAAACACAAGGGCGTATTGGACCTGGAAACATCACTGGTATGGAAAAGTGTATTTAAAAGCAGTTCTGTCACACTTCAAGAGGCAAAAAAGACCTGTGCACAACCTCAAAGTAATGATGTTCGACTTGGATGGCGCCTACCTACCTTGGGCGAACTAACCTCGGTAGCGACCCAGCATCCGGAAGGTTATTTTTATGTACCGGTTGTCAATTATAATTTCAATGCGACTATTGATCATCAGGGTTTTGCGACAAATATTAGTTCTGATCCGAGCCGTCATAGCTATTGGACTGCTGAAGGACATACCGTAGTGTTCCGAAGAGGCCCCGTAGGCGGATTTGGAAACAGCAATCAAATCATCGTGTTTCAGATCGACATGGTCAGTAATTTCGGTGGTACCCACTGCGTCAGGGGTCGAGAATAAAGTCTCCAATTTAATTTAATCGTCCATTTCTGGGAAAATTATGTCACTCTTTAACGTAACTTATAAATATTTAACTACAGGGGTTATATATTGCTGTGTCACCCTAGTATCTATCGGACCACTGCAGGCCAGCAATATTGACCCGTATAATACTGGGCAGATTTATGCATATGGCGAAAATATTGGGTGGATTAACTTTAAACCCAATCAGGGTCCTGGCGTAAGTATTACCAATTCGACATTTAGCGGCATGGCTTGGGGTGAAAACATTGGCTGGATCAATTTTGATACCAATCAAGCTAGTGTTATATTCGATGTAAACGGTAATTTCTCGGGCTTCGCATGGGCTGAAAATGCGGGTTGGATAAATTTTACTGGAGTATCTATAAATGCGGCTGGCGAAATACGCGGGTATGCCTGGGGAGAAAATATTGGCCGGATTAATTTTGCACCTAATAACAAGCCAATACTGACAGATGTAATAACGCCATCGGTTTGCGAGTCTTCGGGCAGTAATACAAACTTTGAATGGCTAGAAGCTGTTAGCATAAATTATAAACCACATACAAGTGGTAATAATGCAGGCTATGCTGATTTTTATGACAGTGTCACTATGAACGTGCAACACGGCAATAATAATATCGAATTAACGCCAGGCTTTAGCAGTGGGTCG
>JBGMRO010000765.1:0-2003 GCA_048061555.1 Thiohalomonadales bacterium
ATAACGCGCTTTCGCCATCCGTTAGCCAGTCTACGGCAAAGCCATCCTGGGTCAGACCGGCCTTAAGTCCGTCACCCAGTAGTTCGTCGTCTTCTACCAGTAGTATGCGCATAGATAGATTCTTTGCAAGGTCCCAGATATTATCAAGTTAGGTAGTGCCCGTCCACAAACGGTCTATTTCCCCAATATCTGCGTTGCGCGTATTTTTTAAATGCTCACATAGTAGTCTATGCTGCGCTTTAAAAAATTCGTGCGCCTTGATCTTGGGGGAATATCCTCGTTTGTGGACGGGCACTAAGTAATAATTCACTTTTGTGTCTTAATTGTTATTTTAGTCTGTAACTCAAGTTTCGGAGTTCAAGAGTTCAACGGTGCTGGTCATTGGTGGATGCGCAGTACGGCGTTAACGAGCCACTGAACTCCAAAACTTGAGTATGTATTAATCATTTTTGTTGATACACCTATCTTGATGGGTACATTATACCTGTAGTATTAAATCTTGCTTAAATTTACACGTTGAATTTTTTCACGCCATAAACGAGGACCTATTTCGTGTATCGATTGTCCTCGTGTATCGACTGCTACGGTCACAGGCATGGCAACAATTTCGAACTCACGGATCGCTTCCATGCCCAATTCCTCAAATGCGACGATTTTCGAAGATTTAATCGCCTTCGATACTAGGTAGGCCGCGCCGCCCGTGGCGATCAGATATACCGCTTGGTGTTTTTTGATAGAGGCAATCGCCTCAGGCCCACGTTCTGCTTTACCTATCATGCCCCATAGTCCAGCCTGGGCCAACATGGGTTCGGTAAACTTATCCATACGGGATGCGGTCGTAGGACCCGCCGGTCCCACCACTTCGTCCCTGACAGCATCTACCGGGCCGACGTAATAGATGAATCGCCCCGAAAAATCGACCGGTAAGGGTTTGTTTTGCTCGATGAGATGCGTAATTTGTTTGTGGGCCGCATCTCGACCGGTCAGTAGGTGGCCGCTTAACAACAGGCTGTCGCCAGGTTTCCAGCGACTTATTTCCTCTTTGCTAAGGGTGTCGAGATTGACTAATTTAGTTTGGCCGTCATCTTTGAGGCTGATTTTTGGCCAAATTGAAATATCCGGTGGTGTGAATATCGCCGGCCCATTACCGTCTAGCACGAAATGTAGGTGCCGTGTTGCGGCACAATTGGGGATAAGTGCGACAGGTTTCGATGCAGCGTGTGCGGGGTAATCCAATACCTTGACATCAAGTAGTGTCACGAGTCCCCCTAGGCCTTGTGCGCCGATACCCAACTTATTGACTTCATGATAAATGTCCAACCGTAATTGCTCTGTGGTCGTTGTTGCGCCATCTGATAATAAAGTTTGAATGTCGATCGGCGCCATGAGGGATTGTTTTGCGAGTAACATGGCCTTTTCAGCCGAGCCACCGATACCGATACCCAAGATCCCGGGGGGGCACCAGCCCGCACCGAGTGTAGAAAGCGTTTTTACTACCCAGTCGACGATGCTGTCACTAGGATTGAGAGTCACAAACTTTGCCTTGTTCTCTGATCCCCCGCCCTTGGCGGCTAGGGTGATTTCGACTTTATCTCCAACAACGATTTCGGTATGTACAACCGCAGGGGTATTGTCACCGGTATTTTGTCGCGACCCCGCTGGGTCGTTTATAATGGAGGCGCGCAAGGGGTTTTCGGGATTGCTATAAGCGCGGCGAACACCTTCGTCGACCATCTCCTGCAGACTCATGTCTCCCTGCCAAGATACGTTCATACCGACCTTTAAGAAAACAACGACAATGCCGGTGTCCTGACACAGGGGACGTTTACCGATGGCGCACATCCTGGAATTGACTAAAATTTGAGCAATTGCATCTTTTGCGGCCACTGATTCTTCCGCTTTATAGGCTTGATCAAGGGCCGTTATAAAATCGATCGGGTGAAAGTAAGATATGTATTGCAATCCATCTGCAATGCTATTAATTACGTCAGAAGTCGATATTG
>JBGMRO010000766.1:0-2001 GCA_048061555.1 Thiohalomonadales bacterium
TTTTCTTTTTCGTCTTTTGAAGGGTTTTTCGAACACTACACTATTGATTGTACGATTCGTTTAAAACTATCATATCGACGCCTGCTAATGGTGCCTAATTTTACCTGTTCTTTTATGCTGCAATTCGGTTCCTTATCGTGTTTGCAATCATTGAATTTGCATAGGCTAATATAGGGTAGGAATTCCACAAAACCTTGTGCAATGTGCCCTGGGGTGACGTGGCCTAAGCCAAACTCACGTATGCCGGGGGAATCAATGACGGCACCACCCTCAGGTATCGGGTATAACACGGTGACGCTAGTCGTATGTTTCCCTAAGCCCGACGAATCCGATAATGCACCAATCCGTAGAGACTGGTCTGGCAGCAGGGTTTGAATAATCGAAGATTTACCTACGCCAGACTGACCGACAAAGATAGCAATTTTGTCGCGAATCATTTCCCCTAAATCTTTTTGTCCTAATCCTGTCGTGTTACTGTGCAACAAAATCGGGTAATCTACATCTCGATAGATTTGCAGAAATTTTTGCATGGCCTCAGAATCGGCTGAGGTAAACAAGTCTACTTTATTAACAATGAGTACGGCAGGAATATCGGTGAGTGCTGCGGCCACGAGGTAGCGATTTATAAGATCCTCATCCAATTTGGGTTCACTTGCCGCGACGATAAAGATCACATCGATATTGGCGGCCACGGGTTTGAGCTTCAGGCTAAAATTTGGCCGCGATAATAAGGTCTTTCTGGGTAATCTCTCGACAATGACATTGCTTCCTGAATCCGCAGTGCACCACTGAACATGGTCACCACAGACGAGCTGAGGAACCGCGCGACGGGTCAGGCATAAATGTAACTCGCCATGGCTATCTTCAACCTGTAGATTGACCCCAAAACGAGCAATGACACGTCCAAATTGGGGTTCTCCTAGTTGACTTGTATTGACGATGGACTCGGCACGCTCATGTAATTTCGACGAGCGAATGGATTTTTTAGGATTAGTCGGCCTCGAACCTGAGGAATGGGCGTCTTTAGAACGTTTTTTCGACATATTATTACAAAATGTGATATTTGCGGAAGCCTTGGCACGAGTCTTTAGACGTGCTTTTGGCTTATATACAGCCCGTGGTAACACAAAAATTTAGTGATCAATCTCTAGAGCAGGGCGTCGATTTTTGCTGCGCAGATGAAGTCGTTTTCAGATAGTCCGCCGATAGAATGGGTCGCGTAATTAACCTGGCAATGGTTATAGCCGACTTCTAAATCTGGATGATGGTCCTCTCTATGCGCGATCCACGCTAGTGAATTCACGAAAGCGATCGTTTGATAGTAGTTTTTAAAGTGAAAATCTCGTGATAACCTATCATTTTGTTGGCTGATCACCCAATTTGAATCAATTTTAGACAAGAGCTCAGCTGATTCTTGATGTGCGAGTGCAGTTCCGCCTTTTTCGCAGGGTTTGCAAGATTTATCGAACAGATGGCTCATATTTACGCTTACTTTACGAATTTGTAGAAGGCATCATTGAGATAATCGATAACATCGCTCATTTCAGTATCGGTAAAATGGCTCTTAGCGGCACCATCGCAGAATTTCACCCGACCGACCAAATCTTCATAGGTATGAATTATCCGGTTGGGTCTGGTATGGATTTTCGTAGTATGGCAGGCATGACAATTTTCATCGTACTTTTTCTTTCCATTGGCAATGTCACTAGCCATTGCGAATGGGTTGCTCATCAATGCGGCGCCAATAATAATTAAAGTTCGAGACCAAGTATTCATTGTGTTATTCCAGTCTAGTGTGACAAATTGATATTCTACCCATTATAGGCCCAATGTACGCTGGGTTTCTATAACTAGTTCTACTTTGTTAATTTAACTTTTCTGATATTAAAAAACTCAATTGTGTCATTATTCGAGGTATGCATAGTTAATTCAGGTATCGAATTTATGTATAAGCGTTGTGCAAAATCGCCGGCTATGGACTGGGTAACCCCAAATCTAGGC
>JBGMRO010000767.1:0-1989 GCA_048061555.1 Thiohalomonadales bacterium
TGAGCAGGACGGTATAAAAAAGCGTACCGGCCATAGTATTGTTACCTAATTTATACAGTAGAACACAAAATAGGGTCCATGCCGGGCCTGGTGCGGAGCCTCCAGCAAAATAAGGTTGCCCAATATAGTAGGCCCTTGTTTCTCCTGCCAGAAACCTTAATACGACATCAAAGGCGTCAAGTTGGTCATTAATAGCAAAATAATGATAACCCTGGCCGGCATTGAGGGAATAAAGCCGCAATGCGTAACCAATCAATAATATCAATAGCAGCGCAGTCACGTGGGACGGGCTTCTCTTGTTATCTAATTTTTCTAAAAATTCGATTGAAATAGCAACAATGGTAGACATTTTATTTGACCGCGAAAGTCCAGACTTTATTGAGAGAAAAATTCATTATTAATACGATTGCGGTAGCGGTCACTTGTATGAGCATGTAATGTAGGTTTGTATACTTCAACGCATAAAACATAATCAGGCCATTCGTCGAACTACCAATAATTGCGACTACCAAGAATTTGGGTAAAGTTTCAATATGTCGTTTTTGGCTACGAAAGGTAATTCGGTAATTTAATGTATAATTGATTAATGCGCCGACAATAAAACCCACTGTCGTTGCATAAACAGGGTCAATTAGCCAAAACTGTACCAGACTGATGAGTGTTACGTAGTGTCCAAAGGTACCAATAGCGCCCATACTGGCATATACGAAGAATTGTTTGAAGCTATTCATTTAAGAGTTGTCTTTACTAATTGCTAGATTCTTGTATATCCATACATGGCTACAAATACCATTTCGTTAGTTATGCGTGGTCAAAAAAAGCTCAAAATGATCAATATGAAATCATAGGGTGCAGTGTAGATTAGTAACCGCAAATATGCGAGTCATTTTTGTAGGGGGATGGCTTGCCAAGATTGATAGTAAGTTGTTGGATACTGTGAAAAATACGTGGACATACCCAACCTGAATCCAGGGGCTGTGGCACTGGATTCAGGCGTAAGTATACGCGAGTATATCTAATTTAATCCTATCGTATTGCATTGGTATTTGCGTCCAATTATACCGAAACGGGCACTAACTAGCCTGCTCTACGGCTTCTTCCCGATAATTCAACCACGCCATAAATAATTCATAACCTAACGCAAGGATAATAGCGCCGATAAACAGACCAATGATTCCAGCAAACATCATACCGCCGATGGCACCTAATAAGATGACAAGCATGGGGGTGGACATTCCTCGTCCCAAAAAGAGTGGTTTCAGAAAGCCATCGCTGGCGCTAACAATGATACTCCAAATGGTAAAGATTATGGCGGGTGTTGTTTCTGCAACTGAAAAAACATACGCTATAATGGGACCCAAGATCAATATGGGTGGTAATTGTGCGATTGCCAAAATTAAAATGAGTATAGTCCATAGGCCCCAACCAGGTACGCCCATAAAATATAGACCAACCGCCGCTAGTGCAGACTGTATAAACGCGACACCTAGTACGCCTTGCGCCACACTGCGAATAGTTGCGACGGTGAGTTCATTAAATTTTTTACCATTGCTTTCGCCCGCAAGTCGTTGATTAATTTTCAGTGCCGTACGATGTCCCGCCGTCGCGGTCGCTAATAAAATACCCGATATTATAATCGACAATACAAACTGTAAAATCGTCCCTCCCGCACCTGCCGCTGCTCCAATCATCGCGCGTCCCACTTTTTTTACTTCGGACGAATAAGTGTTTAATGTGGACTCAATACTCGTCGCCGCCTGTGACCATATTGTATAAACCTTTTCACCAACCAGTGGCCAATCGTTAACACTTTTATTTGGCGGTGGAATAACTAATGTACCTTTTTCAACTTGTTCAGTGATCTTCTTCGATGATTCCAATAGTGAACCTGAGATCATAATCGCTGGAACAATGAGTAACGCCAAGGTGACGACAGTATAGCTTGTGGCAGCCAATTTATTTCGATCACCCAGCATCGATTTCAATTTC
>JBGMRO010000768.1:0-1974 GCA_048061555.1 Thiohalomonadales bacterium
ATTGCGAACTGAAAATCCGCGTGTCGGTGGTTCGATTCCACCTCTGGCCACCATTATTCTGAGGGCCCATTCAGAATTCCATTGCCAGTATACTTTCAAGGTTATGCACCCAGATGTCATTTTTTAATGGGAAAGGACTGTCTACTGGCGCTAAAACAAAAGCCCTATCCGGCTGGATTACTTTCAGTGCTTCAAAATAACCCTGCGTCAATGATGGTGCTGAAGATGATTTGATTTCAATGGCAATTTTTGTGTTGCCTTTTTCCAGAACCAGGTCGATTTCTGCACCACTGGACGATCGATAAAAGCAGGCCTCGTAACGGGAAAACTTCTCCAGCAAGCTGGCTGTTACAAATGCTTCGTATGAATTTCCCAGAGCCGGGTGCCCGAGAAGATCGTTGTAATTTTCAATACCAAGAAGACAGTGAATCAATCCCGTATCTCTTATGTAAATCTTGGGTGATTTCACCAATCTTTTTTTAGTGTTTGTATAGAAGGGTCGCAATTGTCGTATTACCAATGTACCTTCCAGAATATCAATGTAGTGTTTAATCGTAGGAACACTCACCCCCATCGACGAAGCCAGTTTCGAGGCATTTAACACTGAGCCATTCATATGTGCCAGCATGCTCCAGAACCTTCTGAGTGTTTCTGCAGGAATTCGAATACCAAGAGCAGGAATATCTCTTTCCAGGAAAGTTCTTATGTAATTAATTCTCCAGTCAAAACTGATTTCAGGTTCCTGCAGGTAACTCATGGGATAACCACCTTGAACCCATAAACGATTCAAATCCTTGATTTCGCTGGCGACAAAAGGATTGATTTCGATGTAAGAAATTCGGCCTGCGAGCGATTCGGAACTTTGTCGTATAAGATCTTTTGAGGCTGAGCCAAGTAAAAGCAATTGCCCCGGGCGGTTATTCTGGTCCAGGTATACTCTGAATACCTGAAAAATCTCGGGGTATCTTTGTACCTCGTCGATGCAGATCAGCCGGGAACTGTTAGCTTCAAGAAACGCCAGGGGATCGCGCAATTTTGCATAATCGCGCGGGTCTTCTAGATCCAGATAAACAGCCTCTTCAATACTGCCAAAGATTTTCCTGGCCAGTGTTGATTTGCCTACCTGGCGTGCTCCCAGTAATGCCACGCATGGGAAAGCTTGCAAATGCCTGTTAATTATTGATTCTTTAACTCTGTGTTTATAGATTTGCATATTTAAAGTATACATTTAATATTACAAACCTGTCAATTTGCACCAACAATTATTTCAAGCATGGTTCCCAAGCATGGACATGAACCGCCCCGGGCATTCCGGAGACTCATTTGTGTGAGCTGGTCGCTTAATGAAGCGGCGGTTTTTCTGAGGGCTACTATACAAATTATGGATTTGCGACGTGCGTGAGTTTTGCGCGCATCATTCACGCACAGCTATGCACCCTACTTCACCGTAGTAATACCGCCAGTTGTTGAATACTTACTGCGGCTACTGGACATTGTACCGTTAAGGCTTTTGAAGCCACGTAGAGCATCGAAAACCAAGTGTTTTCAGTCGATGCGAACAGCGATTCTCGTACCTGCACCAATTTCGGGAATAACGGGCCCGACCCATTCAAAACTCAGTCTCTCAACAGACAATGGTTTTACTTCGAAAAGATGTCTCAACTCTGCTACTTTTAGATTAGACAGCGATATTCATGGCCAGCTCGGTCGCGACGGTTTTCTCTTCAACCCGTTCATAGTCGAACAAACCAGCCTCGTCGAAGATGACTCGATCCTCGTAGTCGTCGAACCAGATGGCATCCGGGTTGCGCCCAACGATACAAACCTTACCGCGGTCCGGAGCGTCCAGTGCGTTGCGTAAGATCTTGAAAATCAGCACGCCGTTCTCGGTTCCCGGAACGCCGGAGATCGGCTCGTTGGTGACAGCAGCGACCTCGGTCTTGCCCTTGTAGTGTGTGATGGACAGGCGCGCAT
>JBGMRO010000769.1:0-1974 GCA_048061555.1 Thiohalomonadales bacterium
TTTTGATCATAGCCAAGGGTTACGTAGAAGACGAGTTTTGCTGTACGCCTCATGGGTCATTCAACTGATTACTCTCGGATGCTATAACATGCTGAATTTATTAAAAAAGGTCTTGTAGTGCGGTTAAGAGTGCTTTTCGTAACCATGCATATCTGATGCTAGGCTTCAGATATGCATGGTACAGCGACTCGAAAAGGACTCATGTCGTTGTTCGATTCAACTAGAATATTACACGCTAATAAATTCCTGATTAGTACACACAGCCGATAAGCCTACGTCCCATGCTTCCGCTTCAAGTTGTGCCACTTCTTGAAAATGAAAGCCACAACCTATCAAGGCAGGTCTATGCCAGTGCTGGCGGAGTTTCAAAAAACCCAAACTGCGATCATAATATCCGCCGCCCATGCCAATGCGATGGCCACTTCGGTCGAAGGCGACTAGCGGGGCGAGTATAATGTCGAGTGATTGTGGTTTTATGCGGTCACGTGCGGCAATCGCGGGTTCCGCAATTCCAAATTTATTGGATACCAAGGCAGTATCTTTCTCGTATCGTGCAAATAGTATACGTTGTGTGAAAGGTGCTTGTAACACAGGTAAGTATACTTGTTTGTTGTGACGCCAAGCTGTTTCGATTAGTGGAAATAAATCCAACTCGCCATCGTGAGCTAAATAACAGGCGATACGATGACTGGTTTTATATATCTTGTTATGCGTGAATAGGTTGGCAAATTCCAGAGCAAAGTCGAGACGTTGTTCAGGACTCAAGGCGCGTCTTTGTTTTCGAATGCGACGTCGTATGTCTTTCCGCGTTGACATTATCTACAAATAATTAAATTTCAATATGCATTCCCACGCGGAGCGTGGGAACGAGGTATTAAAAAGGCGCCCCCCACCTGTGCCGTCTGCGTTGCTGCCCTTGACCCAAGGCATAGGGGGGTACATCAGCCAGTATATTAGGCTTTCCGGACGAGCGGACATGCACACAATACCAACGTTCTGTTCCCAGGTTTTATATTATGGGACAAAAGTACTTAACGCATTGTCGAACACCGCAGGGGGCGCCATAGCTAAACTATAAAAAACTCACTCTCTACTTTCGGTACGATTTTCTTCAAGTTTTCAAATTAATAAATCTACAAGAATAAAAACTACTGTCTAAAATGTCTCGAATTAAAAGAATCGTAAACTATAAAACGATGGATCAATTATTCCATCTTCGAGTTACAATTGCACGACTTTCTGCAAACAATTCTCTGATATCATTCAAGCAGATTTACGACCTTATCGCAACAGATAAATTAGTGTATATTGACTATCGTTATGGCATTTAGGATTTTTGTGGCGGCAAGTACGTAGTGCCGGAATTATGGCGTTTATCGTAAAGTAAAACACTAATGCCAACTCTTTTAAACGAGTAATTCGGCTTGTTTGCAGCGTGACAATGCCATATCTAATTTCTGTTGTAAGTTCAAAATTTGTTTTCTTGATACCGACCCATTCTCACTGCTGTCGTTTTGATCCTGAAGATAATCATGGGTGATATGTAACGCGGCCATGACGGCGACACGGTCGGAACCCAATAAGTTTTGGCCGCCACGAATTTCTTTCATTTTTGCGTCTAGATAGCGAGCAGATTCTAACAACGAGTTCTTTTCATCGGCGCGACAGGCAATTTGATATTCTCTATCCAAAATTCTAACCGTGACAGGAATTTGTTCATTTTGGCTCATGTGTCTTGCTCCATCGACCTTAGTCTTACCAACATTGACTCCACTCTGACACGCGCCATTTCTGCTTTATCGATTAAATTGGCGCGCTCCTCTACCAAGATTTCCTGCCGGTCTTTCAGGAGGCTGTTCTCATTTGTGAGGGTATCACAAATCTCGATTAATTCATCGATTCTGTTCTCCAATTTTGCGATATCACTTTGACTCATTGTATTTCACTATATCCGATTTTGAGTTTTCGAACTTG
>JBGMRO010000770.1:0-1973 GCA_048061555.1 Thiohalomonadales bacterium
ACTGTCTACATTTCTGGATAATGGAATTGTTCAATAAGTAACCATTTGGACGGCTGGCTTTACTAAAACCATGTTCGGATCGCGCGTGAGTCGTATAGTCAATCATTAGTCGAGTCGTTTTTAGATCGGATATTAGTCAGATACAGCTCGTCCATAGGTCTGCGCGTACAGTTGCACAGGGCACGAATGTATTTAGGAGTAGTAGAATGAGTAGTTTAGAAAAAGAAGAACTTAAATTCGATTTTGATAGCTGGGTAAAACTGCTAGAAAAAGATCCTGTTGCATTTGAATCTCAACGCTTGGCCCATATTAATGATTTTATCGATGGATGTGATCAAGAACGTCAGCACCGCTTACGTTGTTTGCAGTGGAAAATTGATACCGTTAGAGATAAGTGTGACAGCCCGTTGTCGGCGTGTGTCGCCATTTCCGATATGATGTGGGATTCGCTAGAGCGTCTGCACCGCGTCTATTATGAATACGAAGGAATCACAGCGCAGGATGCGAATAAACGCGTGTTTGCCCCGCTTCCTAAAGCTACAGTCATCAATATTAATAATTGAGTATAATCCTGTATTTTAGGCAATAATTATTCAACGCAAGCAGTGTTAACTATCGACCAATTCTATTGTATTCGTTAATAGATGAGACTATCTGGTCTGAACGCCAGCCAAGCAAAAGCAAAATGGACGCCGGCATTTAGTGGTGTGAGACTTTTTCCTTTTAACGGGCCTGAAACTGCATTACCGAACACTGACCAAACCGAGCCGGTTTGCATATCCGTAATCTGACCGTGGGTGAACTGGAACGACAATTGTTTTCCGTCCAGTAAACTAGTATAAATCGTCGCACTAGAAATCAATCTTGAATTTGATATTTGCGCGGCATCCAGGGCAGAGTTCATACTTTCTGTGGCAAAAATCACGAGCGGTACGTGCATAAATTGGTCACTAACAATTTTTTTTGTGGTCATTTTTGAAAGCGGATAAATCTTTGATTTTCCGTCTATAACGAGTCCGAGCACTCTTGCCATCGCAGGCAAGCGAGCATCAAGAGGATCAAAATACAAAAAGGGTTTCTGATCAATGCGATCATAACCTTGGTAAGGGTTATTGCCGTAGTTGCGTGCGAAGCCTGTCTCTCTTGATAATATCTGGCCCGTAGGGTATTGCTTTTTAAACGCTTGGTAGGACACCACGGATGCAGATAATTGTTTGAGTACGGTCCCAGTAAATTTTCCGACTACGGCTTCACCCAAAAACTGTTGCCACCAACTCTCGGTTTGTCGATCGTACATTAACAAATCACTCTTACGTAGATTTCCGGTGGTCCCAAAATCCAAAGTCTGTTTACCGAGCTGACGATTAAATACAATAGCGGTATTACACAAGGGACAAAACGTGACGCTAATCGGTATTCCTTGTATCCGATCATTGACAATCTCGTGAAAAATCAATATTTGGATGGGATAGGCTCGCGCCTCACCGTGTATTTCTACCACGATAACGGGTTCTTTTTCGCGTAGCCATTTGTCGGCATGCGCGCTGCTGATAAATAAGGGTTTGTCGATGGCGGGTATGCCATCCTTCGGTGGGCCGCCAGAAAATATTTCCGCTAAACTAATATTGTGTTTTGAAAAATCTGTTATCGGCCACTGTGATCGGTCGATGGTGCTGCTCGCGGCAACTAATGGGTTGCAAAACAACACTAGAAGAAGTGTGATGGGTATACCTAATTGTATCCCGGATCGTAATTTGGGCGGCAACCATTGTGTCTTATCTAATGATTTCATACACTTTTACCTGTTTTTCTATACTAAATATGAGTGTATAGTTGGAGTTCTGTTACAAAATAGAGTGCTGCGGTGCTTGTTTTCACCCCAGAAAAGAAGTTAACTTGCTGATAAGTAACACTAATTAATTATTTCTCGCGGCAAATTTAGTCACGGCGAACAAAGATCGGAGATGTGGATG
>JBGMRO010000771.1:0-1967 GCA_048061555.1 Thiohalomonadales bacterium
ATGCAAAGAAACCAGGTGCAACAGCACCAGGCCAATAAGTATCAATGGAAAGGCAATCACATGAAACGAAAAAAATCTATTTAAGGTCGCATCGGCAATGACGTAGTCCCCACGAATCCACAAAGCAAGGTCATCACCAATGTAGGGTATCGCGCCAAACAGCGAGATTATGACTTGCGCCCCCCAATATGACATCTGCCCCCACGGCAAGAGATACCCCATGAATGCCTCAGCCATTAATAGACCAAAGATGACCATGCCGAATACCCACAGCAGCTCCCGAGGGTGCTTATAGGAGCCATAAAGTAGCGAGCGAAACATATGCAGATATATCGCAACAAAAAAGAAAGACGCGCCCGTGGAATGTATATAGCGTATTAACCAACCCCATTTGACATCACGCATAATATACTCAACTGATGCAAATGCGGTCTCCGCAGTAGGTTTATAATTCATGGTCAGAAAAATGCCGGTCAACAACTGTATTACCAACATCATCAAGGCAATGGAGCCAAAGAAATACCAAAAATTTAGGTTTTTCGGCGCATAGTATTTAGCCAGATGATCGTCCCAAAACTGGAATATAGGAAAACGCTCATCGACCCAATCTCTGGCAGTATTAACAAATCTAGACATTACACTTTCTCCGGGTCGATACCGATCAATAGTCGGGTAGCAGTTACAAATCGATAAGGCGGTACCACCAAATTAGAAGGCGCCGGTACCCCGGCGAATACACGACCCGATAAATCGTAACGAGAACCGTGACAAGGGCAAAAAAACCCGCCCTTCCATTCTGGCCCGAGGTCTGCCGGCGCAACATCCGGGCGAAATGTGGGCGAACAGCCTAAGTGGGTACATATACCAATCATGACCATGTATTCTGGATTAATAGAACGATAGTCATTTTTCGCGTACGCGGGTTGCTGTGACAATTCATCGGAATTCGGATCGCGTAAGATATCGTTTAGGCTTTCGGCATTCGCAAGAATTTCCTTGTTGCGACGCAGTATCCAGACGGGCTTACCACGCCACTCTACCGTTAATAATTGGCCAAAATCCAGTTTACTAATATCTACCTCGACCGGTGCACCGGCGGCCTCAGCCTTAGCGCTGGGATCCATGGAGGCTATAAAGGGTACAGATACATAGGCCGCTCCTACACCTCCTAGCGCTGTTGCGGTTGCTAACAATATGCGGCGACGTTTTAGGTCGACTTCTTCATCAGTCATTTCACTCTCCATTCCAGCCCAGCCCATTGGCAATCTGAAATTCAACAATCGAAAACGTCGCAAGGATAACAAGAAACAGATCTTAAGTAGAAACTAATTTTTTAATATTATTATAAACTAATATTGTTGCAAGCAGCCGTTTTACCCGACTTAGGTAGTTAAATACTATTTATCAAGTAGTTACTAGATGTAAAGAAACAATGGAGATAGTCCCATCATCCGGTTTTGATGCAGAATACTTTGTAAAAGCGATTACTCATCAAGCAAATTTATCAGTTTTTCTACATTATCAGTACAATTCACACGGTTTATTAAACTTAAGCAATTGAGTGCCGAAGTATTTAACAGACGATATAGAAAACGCTAACGAGTGTCCGTCTATAAACGAGGATATTTTCCCAAGATCAAGGCGCACGAATTTTTTAAAGCGCAGCATAGACTACTATGTGAGCATTTAGAAAATTCGCGCAACGCAGATATTGGGAAAATAGACCGTTTATGGATGGGCACTAACTCAACTCAATAAGCGTACGATTTATGGCTATAAATACTCTAATTTGTGATGACTCCAGCTTTGCGCGTAAACAGATCTTAAAATCGCTGCCTAGCGGATGGGATTACCATTTTACCGAGGCAAAGAATGGGCGGGAGTGTCTAAAGGAACTTAAGGCAGGTAACGGTGATCTTTTATTTCTTGATTTGAATATGCCAGAAATGGATGGTTATCAAGTCTTA